>NZ_JAJB01000025.1:0-34354 GCF_000583215.1 Brevibacterium sp. VCM10 | reverse complement strand
GGCCGAGGCTGCGGAGGTCGAGGTCTCCGGGGAGGCCGAAGGGGTTGATTCGGCCGTGTTTCCATCGGTTCCCGAACAGCCTGCAAGAGCGAGAGCGGCGACGATGGGCAGTGTCATGACAGCGGTGCGCGATACCATGTTTCAAGAGTACCTGGACTGTTCGGCGGAGCCGAAAGGAACGAACGCGAGGGGCAGGCGATGAGTCGGAAGCAGCTGGCACGATCCGGAGGTGATCTGAGCCGATTGGGCACGGACGACGCTGGTGCCACCATGCTCCACCTCGACATGGACTCGTTCTTCGTCTCCGTCGAGCTGCTCAGCCGTCCGCACCTCGTCGGCCGTCCCGTCATCGTCGGCGGGCGCAGCGGCCGCGGAGTCGTCGTCTCGGCCAGCTATGAAGCGCGCGAGTTCGGGGTGCACGCGGCGATGCCGATGTCGCGGGCCATGAATCTGTGTCCCATCGCCGAGGTGATCCCACCCTCCCACGGCCTGTATTCCTCCTACTCCCGCCAGGTCTTCGATCTCGTCGCCGAGGTCACTCCCGATGTTCGTCAGGTCAGTGTCGACGAAGCCTATATCGACGTTGCCGGAGCCGTGCGACGACTCGGCTCTCCGGTGGAGATCACCACCCAGCTGCGTGCCCGGATCCGGGAGCGGACCGGACTGAGCGCCTCGGTCGGCATCGCCGTCAGCCGGGTCGTGGCCAAACTCGCCTCGACCAGGGCGAAACCGAACGGTCAGCTGCTCGTGCCCGTGGCTGCGACCCAGGAATTCCTCGACCCGATGCCGATCGAAGCTCTGCCGGGAGTGGGGGAGAAGACCCAGGCAGGATTCTCCCGCTACGGAATCCGTCTCATCGGCGACCTCGCCGCCGTGGACGAGGACTGGGCCGCACGCGTCTTCGGTGCCCACGGCCATCAGCTGTGGAGGGCCGCCCACGGACAGGACTCCTCCGGTTTCGACCAGCAGGCCAGAGAACACTCGATCAGTGCGGAGAACACCTTCGGTGAGGACATCTGGGACATCGCTGTGCTCGAACACGAACTGCTGCGTCTGGCCGACAAGGTCGCCTATCGGGTCCGTGCGGAGGGGAAGGTGGCCACGAGCCTCGGACTGAAGTACCGCCTCGGCGATTTCACCACCCTGTCGAGGTCGGTGACCCTGGCGGCTCCGACGGATCTGGCCAGGGAGATGTACGAGGCCCTGCGCCCTGCTCTGCGCACGCTGCGCGAGCAGCGCTCTCAGGGCGTCAGACTGCTCGGAGTCAGGGCTGCCGGCCTCAGCGATTTCGCCGTCACGGGACGACAGGCCACCTTGGACGAACCAGTTCATTCCGGACGCGACGCCGAGGTCGCCCTCGACGAGGTGAGACGCCGGTTCGGCAGCGAAGCGATCTCCCAGGCTTCGCTTCTGCGCAAGCCTCCCGAGGCCTGAGAGCGGGTGAGCGGGAGCACAGTCTGAAGACCCCGTGGGAATCCGGCTCCTGACAGCCTGCGGAGATGTTTTTTCGGGCCTCAGAGACTATGATTGAGTGAAGGACTTGAGAAGCGAAACGGGGGTTCGAGATGCCACTCTCCGATCACGAACAGCAGCTGTTGGATCAACTGGAGAAGCAGCTGCGCAGTGAAGACCCTCGTTTTGCGCGGAATATCTCGGAAACCCAGGCCGCTGCCACGGGTCCCGGGTTCTCCGCCAAGCGCTTCGTCCTCGGCATCATCGTCGCTCTCGCCGGACTGGCCTCGACGATCCTCGCGATCTCGCTCGTCTCCAGCTCCGTCTGGTGGATCGCCCTCGGCGTCGTCGGGTTCGGCCTCATGGTCGCCGGGATGTACTGGGCGTTCAGCCGTCCCGGTCATGTGCACACGACTCGGACGGACTCTCGGAATTCCGGAGGCAAGGCCGGCGCCAAGGGCAGCTCCGGATTCATGAGCCGGATGGAAGACCGGTGGGAGAAGCGCCAACGCGGCGAATGAACCCGGTCTCGGCGATCAAGGCACTCTCGATATGAGGGTGCCTTTTTCAATGCCGGTCCGCGTGCTGGTGAGTGCCGGTTCAGTCCTCGCCGTCTGTGCCGGTGTCTTCGTCTTCGCCGAGGCGGCCCACTGGCGATCGAGTCACCGCCGACTGGGAGACTGTGATGTCGCCGATCCCCGCAGGCGCCGCAGCGGTCGGTGCGCGAGTCGTCACACAGCGACCTTGCGGACGGCGGGCAGCGACCAGATCATCGTGGTCCTCGGATATGCCAACCGCGGGCAGCGGCCGAACGGAATCAATCGATTCCGGGTCCGCGCGGGTCTGCGGTCGATCGATCCGAGGGCGCGGTCGAGCCTCCTCATCTTCTGCGGAGGAGCCGTCGCGGGCAGAACGTCGGAGGGGCTCATCCTCGAACGCTTCGCCCGGGACGAACTCGGCTTCACCGGTCGAACGGTGCTGGAGGGGCAGAGCACAACGACGTGGGAGAACATCGCCAACGCGATCCCCATCATCGATCGCGAACTCACCCCGGCCACAACGATCAGCATCGTCTCGAACTCCCACCATGCCGAGAAGGCGCGCGACCACCTGTGGCAGATGCGCCCGGACCTGGCACGACGACTGGTCCGCGGGGGAGACTACCGATTCGGAGAACATCCGCTGGTGAAGCCCATCGCCGCCGTGCGCGGACTGCTCGCGTTGCGTGCACTCGATCGAGAGGACGCGAAACACGCGGCAGGGCACTGAGGTGCCACGCTCTCGCACTGAGCTCCCAGGCTCTTGGATTCTGCGACGAGCCGCCTCGCGGGGCGAGCCTGTCGTGGAGGATGCGGAAGCGAAGAGGCGGCCCCGCAGGACCGCCTCTTCGTTCACCGGCCAGGATCGTCAGGTATCGGCCAGGATCGTCAGCTCATCGTCATTTGGGACGATTGAACAAGCTGGCCGGCCAGATCTTCGCGGAGATCCGACCGCCCGGCGTGGCTCGCTCCGACAGGTCCGTCTTCACCTCGTCGACGAGCGCACGCACCTCGGAGTCGTCGAGAGACTCGGTCGCGGCACCGTAGCGCTGGGCTTCGAGAGCATCGACGAACGCTCCCAGGGCAGAATCATCACGGCCCGTCTCGGTCGGTGTCGACGGAGCCGGACTGCTCAAACGTCGCAGCCGTTCATCCGAACGATCAAACGTCGAGGAGTCGGCGCCTTCTGCGCTCTGCCCGGCGGCACCGGAACCGGCAGCCGCCTCGGCGGCGGACTTTCGCGTCGGTTCGCCGGTGTCCGAATCGATCTCCGGCGCCGTGGAGCCGGCATCCGTACCGGCCGAGCTCGAAGCATCGGCACCCCCGCCGCCGGCGCCACCGGCAGCTCCGGCCGCTGGGACGGCACCGGCGAGCACGAGCTCGTTGAAGCGCAGAGTCCGACTCGAATCCAAGCTCTGCCCGTAGTCGGTGGCCAGAGCACGGACCTCTGTCCACACCGCTTCGAGGTTCTGCGGATCCTTCGTCCGGCGTGAGCGCAGGATCGAACGCCAGATCGCGGGCAGTGCGGCGAGCAGCAGCAGGACGAGCACGACGACTGCGATGCCGACGACGGTGCCGAGATCCGAACCGGCCGGCTCCGCGGCCTGAGTGCTCGTCTCCTCCTCGGTGGGCCCTTCGGAGCCACCGGTCGGTGAGGCGGACTCGGTCGGCTCTTCGCTCGGGCTCGCCGACTCCGACTCCTCGCTGTCCTCCTGCTGGCCGGCACCATCGGCGAGAGTCCACTTCGGCGGATCGCCGGCCGGCCCGCCGGGGGTGGGTTCGAAGCGCACCCAGCCGGCGCCTTCGAAGTACAGCTCCGGCCAGGCATGCGAATCCTGCATGCTCACCTCGGTGCCGTCCTCGGCCTCGTCTCCGCCGGCGTATCCGACACCGATGCGGGCCGGAATCCCCATCGTCCGGGCCATGATGCTCATGGCCGAGGAGAACTGGACGCAGTAGCCCTTCTTCTCGGCCAGGAAGTCCGAGATCGCATCGCCGCTGGCCCGGTCGGGAGCATCGAGCGAATACTCGAAATCGCCGCCGCGGAAGTACGCCTGCAGCAAGACCGCGGCCTCCCACTGGTTCTCTGCATCGGCGGTGACTCGTTCTGCCGTCTCCTTCACGCTCGTCGGCAGGGAATCGGGGACGGCGAGTTCGGTCTCGAAATCGCTCTCGGACACCGGAGTCGCCGACTGCAGATCCGCGACATCGGGATTCGGGGACAGATAGTCCATCGAATACTGCAGACCACCGGTCTTCTCACCGTTGCCGACGATCGTCAGGGTCTTCTCGTCGAAGATCCACCGGCGACCCAGATCCTTCGGCTGCTGCGGAGCATACGGAGACGGCAGGTACTGCTGATCGTAGTTGTCGCCGACGGCGACGCTGATCGTCTCTTCCGTGAAGTTCTTGTCCCGCGGCAGCCCTGCCGGCCACGGCATGCCGTCGCTGGCGATCGCGAAGGGATCGAGGCTGAATGGACTCGGTGCCCAGTTCTCGCCGTCGAAGTCATCGATCGAGGTCAACCGGATCGGATCCGCGTCCTCATCCGTCGTCTGATAACTGAACAGCGGCGTATCATCACGATCGCCGAGGTTCTGGCGCAGGTTGAGGAACGGGTTCGTCACCGTCAGATCTCCCTGGCCCTTCGATGCCCGATCGGGCAGGGTCGGCACCGGCGGCAGCAGAACGGGCAGGCCGATGCCGATCGCCAGAGCCAGAGCTCCGGCCAGGATCGCCGTCATCCCTCCCCGCCATCGGGTCGCGGGCAGATACGGGCTGAGCATGAGCAGCAGGAATGCCGCGAGGATGGCGACCACGTGCCACCACTTCACCTCCTGAGCGGCGAAGTAGACGGGGATCATCCACAGCACGAGCAGCAGCACGCCACCGACCTTCGGCGCCCGCAGATCCGAGACGAGACCGTCGATGAGGATCGTGATGAGGGTGAAGGCGATCGTGAGCATCGCGATGAATCCCGGTGTGCTCGCCGCCGGGGGAGCGGTGGCATAGAGGTCGCTGACCCCTTCGGAGAGCAGATCGATCACCGTCCCGAAGGACGCACCGGTCGGGATGAACCCGAGCAGCAGCGAATCCCCGGCGCAGACGACGAAGACCGCGAGGAGGCCGGCCACGCACTGGGCGATGACCGCGGTGCCGGTCGACCGCAGCACCGGCACGGTGCGGAACACCGCGCCGACGATGACGACGACGGCGACGGCGACCAGCACGGGCGGCAACCAGGCGAAGTCCCTGAACACCGCCGACACGGCGAGAGCGGTCAGGGCCATGGCGATGAAGACGACGATCGCTTCGAGCCAGCCGGTGCTCGGCCGCTCATCGCTCGTCGACACCGGCGCCGAGTGATCCTGTGCCGGAGGTCCGGAATCGGCTCCGCGCGGACGGGCGTCAGGCGTATCGAGACTCATCGGCGCACCCCCTGCGGAGTCGAGCTCGCGCTGCCCGGAGCCGCAGAGGCTCCGGCGCCGGCAGTTCCCGGTCCGGGTTCGGCCGAGGTCCGACCGGTGCCGCTGCGAGAGCGCTTGGACTCGAACGTCGTCCACGACTCCGGCAGGTCCTCGCTGAGACCGAGCATCGTCAGATCGTCGATCTCGCTGAGAGTGCGCAGAGTCACCGGCACGCGGCGGGAGAAGTGCGAGGCGAGTTCCTGCCCGCGCTGATCGCCGACGGAGCAGATGACGATGTGGTTGGGGTTGTCGTGTGAGGGCAGTTCGACCCTGCCCGGGCGCACAAGGGCGGAGAGCAGACGCAGCTTGTCGATCTCGCGAGCTCCTTTGAATCTGATCTGGTGTCCGGGAGCGACGACGTTGACCTCGTAGTCGGCCTTGAGGAACGCGGTTCCGGCCGCGGTCGCCGCGGCCAGCAGGAACTCGATCTCGAGATCGCTCGGCTCCTCGGCGCCCTCATCGGCGACGAGGTCGATGAGGATGAGCGAATGGAGCGTCTCCTCATCGGCTTCGTGTCGGACCATGAGCTCGCCGGACTTCGCCGTCGAGGGCCAATGCACGTGCCGGAGGTCATCGCCGGGCACGTACTCACGTGTGTGGAAGTCCCGAGTGGTATGACCGGTGCGGACCTTGCCGTCGTCGAGGCGGGCGGGCCGGATCGACGAATCCTGCGGGATGCGCGCGGGCAGGATCGGCACGGACACGGCCACGGGGAAGGCCCCGTGAACCTTCTTCTTCATCTTCACCAGGCCGAAGGGGCCGAACACGGTGATGAGGACCGAGTCGATTCCGGAGACACCGCGGCGATTGGGGGTGAACGACGTCAGCACCGTCTGTGATGCCCCGTGGGCCAGAGCCGGAACATCACCGGAGGTGGAGTCGCCGAACCCTTCGGCCGGAGTGAAATCGATCGTCGCGGCAGGGATCGCGAGCTGGCCGATATTGGTCACGTGCGCCTGGACTTCGACCTCTTTGCCTTCGGCGGCCAGCGGGTAGCGGTCTCCCGAAGGAGACAGCGCCACCTCGTGGAGGTTCGTGCTCATCGTGATCGACACCCGCCGGGTGCCCCACAGGATGAGCAGCGCCGAGAGCAGGACCAGGCCGAGCAGCAGCAGACCGGCCGGAAGCAGACCGGGCAGCGCGAAGCGGTAGGCCGTGATGATGAGGGCCGCCCCGGCCAGGACGAAGATGATTCCCGAAGTGCTCAGTCGCATGTGGTCACTGGTTCGTCGAGACGGGCACGCGGGAGAGCACCCGACCGATGAGGTCGGCAGCCAGCTCCGCGTCGTCTCCGTCGCGGGGGATGATGCGGTGGGCGAGGATGTACGGAGCCAGAGCCTGCACATCGTCGGGAGTGACGAAGGTGCGACCCGACAGGGCTGCGCGCGCCTTCGCCGCACGCAGCAGGTGGACACCGCCGCGCGGGGAGCTGCCGAGCAGGATCGCCGGATCGTTGCGGGTGGCATGGAGGATCGCCACGATGTACTCGCGCAGCGCCCGGCTCGCCGAGACGTGGCGGACGATCGTGCGCGCCTGAGTGATCTGCTCGAGGTTCGTCACCGCGGCGGCGGCCTCGAGGGGATCGTTCTGGATCTGGTTGTCCAAGAGGTCGACCTCATCGGACGTCGCCGGGTATCCCAGGGAGATGCGGGTGAGGAAGCGGTCGCGCTGCGCCTCGGGCAGAGCGTAGGTGCCCTCCATGTCGATCGGGTTCTGAGTGGCGACGACGATGAACGGAGTGGGCATCGGATAGGTCTGCCCGTCGATCGTCGCCTGGCCCTCCGCCATGCACTCGAGCATCGCCGACTGCGTCTTCGGGGACGCACGGTTGATCTCATCGGCGATGACGATGTTCGCGAACACCGGGCCCTGCCGGAACTCGAAGTGGCGAGTCTCCTGGTTGAACAGGTTCACGCCCACGACGTCGGTGGGCAGCAGGTCCGGCGTGAACTGGATACGGCGCACGGAGCCGTCGACGACCTTGCCCATGGCACGGGCCAACAGGGTCTTGCCGACGCCGGGGACGTCTTCGAGGAGGACGTGTCCGCCGGCGAGCAGAGCGATGAGCGAGAGCCCGACGGCCTCATCCTTGCCCTCGAGGACCGCGTTCATCGCTGTGCGTGCCCGCGAGGTCAGATTCTGCACCCACTCGATGTGCTCGGCGCCGATCACGGAATTGGTCTGTGTACCTTCTTGGCTGGTCGACATACCTTCCATTGTCCCTGAAAGGCGGCACCCCAGCCACACGAGTTTCTTTCAGCTTCGCCGCTGCCCATCCCTCCCCGCCTCCATCCGCTCCCCGAGGCGATCCCCACTCCACTCCCCACCACCTTCCCCACTTTCCTCCACGCGGACCCTCCACTTTCCTCCCCACTCGCCTCCACCTCGGTGCGGGAAATCGCCTGCGATCCCCGGATTCTCGCGGATCTGTGCCGTTTTCATCGTCCTCGCCGAGGCGGCCCACCGCCTCGGCGGACCCTCCGTTCTCCCCGCGACCGACACTCCCGCGACGCGCCTCTGAGAAATTTTCCCCACTTTCCTCCACTTGTCTGACCTGGGAAAACAATTGGTCCGGAGCATCGGTAGGGCGAAAAGCTGGAATCTGTGGAGGGAAGTGGAGTACTGTGGTTGCTATCGGAGCCGATGGGTTTCGAAAGGGGTGAGACGACATGTTCTTGGGCACTCATATGCAGAAGCTCGACGACAAAGGTCGCCTCATCCTGCCCGCAAAGTTCCGCGAGGAGCTGTCGCCCGGACTCGTTCTGACCCGTGGCCAGGAGAACTGCCTCACCCTGTTCCCCACCACGGAGTTCGAAGCCGAGCACGCGCGAATCCAGAACGCGCCGAAGACGAATAAGGAAGCCCGCGATTACCAGCGTGTGTTCCTGTCGGCGGCATCTGCGGAACAACCGGACAAACAGGGACGCATCACGGTCCCGAACATATTGCGGCAGTACGCATCACTTGATCGGGAAGTCGCAGTGATCGGCATGGGCAATCGGGTCGAGATCTGGGATGCACCGACCTGGGAGGACTACCTCGTCGGCGCTCAGCAGGCTTTCGCCGAACGCGAGGAGGAGGTGATCCCCGGAGTGATCTGATTCTGCTCGGGTTTGATCCTTGCCCGCCGTGCTCGAGTTTCGGGGAACTTCCCCGTTTCCGAAGCTCGGACGTCCTGACACACTTCCCCGGTGGCAGGGCCACGGCGGTCAAGGTTCTGGCTCCAGCAGCGCACACGCCCCCGACACTCACACCCACACGAAGGACTCGCGCATGACATCTCAGCAGCACGTACCGGTGCTCCTGGAGCGCGTGGTCGAACTCATCGGCGTCGGCGTCGAAGCCGCTCGGACCGCCGGACTCACCCCGGTCGTCGTCGACGGCACCCTGGGGATGGGCGGGCACGCAGAAGCCGTGCTCACGGCCTTCGACGATGTCCACCTCGTCGGCATCGACCGTGACCTGCAGGCCATCGACATCGCCGGCGAACGTCTGGCCCCCTTCGCCGATCGCACCGATATCGTCCACGCCGTCGACGATGAGCTGCCCGACGTCCTCGCCGACCTCGGCATCGAAGCGATCAGCGCGATCCTGCTCGACCTGGGAGTCTCCTCCCTCCAGCTCGACGAAGACGAACGCGGCTTCTCCTATTCCCGACCGGCACCCCTGGACATGCGCATGGATCGCACTCAGGAACTCACCGCAGCAGAAGTGCTGGCGACCTACTCCGAATCCGAGCTGCGCCGGATCCTGCGCGAATACGGCGAGGAGAAGCTGGCCGGCAGGATCGCGAAGATCATCGTCACCGACCGGGCCCACACCCCGTGGGAGACCTCGGACCAGCTCGCGGCCATGCTCTCGCGAGTGATTCCGCAGACGAAGAAGCGCTCCCACCCCGCCAAACGCACCTTCCAGGCCCTGCGGATCGAGGTCAACGACGAACTCGCAGTGCTGCGGACCGCGCTGCCTGCGGCCCTGGAGGCGCTGCACGTCGGGGGAGTGGCCGTCATCGAGTCCTACCAATCGCTGGAGGACACGATCGTGAAGAAGACCTTCCGGGCGGCCACGACCTCCTCGGCGCCGCCGGACCTGCCGGTCGTCCCCGAGGAGCACCAGCCCTGGCTGACAGAGATCATCAGGGGCGCCGAAATGGCCGATGAACACGAAGCAGAGACCAACCCGCGGGCGGCGAGCGTCCGCCTGCGGGCAGTGCAGAAGATCAGGGAGGCACGATCGTGAGGAATTCTCAGGCGACCGCGGGTCAGCCCCACTTCACCGAACGCTTCCGCCGGCTCGAAGAGGCCGGTGGCCAGCAGGGCGGAGCGAAGCTGCGGCTGCTCAAGTTCGAACTGCCGAAGTCCCGTCTGCCCTTCTCGATGCTGTGCGTGGGGATCCTCCTGGCCACCGTCGTGGCCGTGCTGCTGCTCAACATCTTCGTGGCCAACACCTCCTACAAGGTCGACCAGCTGACGAGTCAGAAGGAAGACCTGGCCGAACAGAAGGACCGCCTCGTCGAGGACAACTCGTACCGCGAGTCCCCGCAGAACATCGCCCTGGCCGCCGAGGAACTCGGCCTCGTCAGGGATTCCTCACCGGAATTCCTCGATTCGAAGACCGGAAAGCTCATCGACGCCCCCGGCATCGATGTCAGCGGTGAGAAAGAGCCCACAGTCGTGCCCGGCCCGCGCGCCGATACACGTGATGACATCCGACCCAATCTACGATCGGATGAGAAGCTCCCGGTCGTCGGGGGCAGCCCGAGCCAGGACGTGGCGGCTCCGAGCCAGGAGGCACCGAAGTAGTCCGAGCTCACCGGG
This sequence comes from Brevibacterium sp. VCM10, assembly GCF_000583215.1. NCBI lineage: Bacteria > Bacillati > Actinomycetota > Actinomycetes > Micrococcales > Brevibacteriaceae > Brevibacterium > Brevibacterium sp. VCM10. Next base: position 24,079 of record NZ_JAJB01000025.1, on the reverse strand, counting down.
ACCGGGGAACGGCCTGACCGAAACCTTCGCCGACCACACCAAGGACCGAGGACTCAAGCAATGGGCTCAACCACAACCCGACTGAAGAGGAAGCGCAAGGGCGATGGCCCCAATCTGCGTCTGCGGATGGGCTTCATCGCCGCAGTCTCGGTCCTCGTCCTCCTCATCACCTCCGTCCGGCTGGTGTCGATCCAGGGCATGGACTCGATGAAGCTGGCGGAGAAGGCACTGTCGAACCGGCTGGTCACCCGGACGCTGCCGGCCGAACGCGGACAGATCCTGGCCGCCGACGGCACCGTGCTCGCCGACAGCGTCTCCCGCTACCAGCTCGTCGTCGACCAGCAGAACGTCGCCCAGTACGAAGTCGACGGCGAACTCGTCGGGGCGTGGGGAGCGGCCGAAGCCCTGTCGAAACCGCTGAAGACCGATCCCGGTGTGCTCTACCCCAAACTCGTCGGCGACAAACGCTGGAACCCTGTCGCAAAGGGTCTGACCGCAGAGACCTGGCGTGAGGTCAAGAAGCTCGGAGTCCTCGGCATCTCCGCCGAGGAATACGCGGTGCGGTCGTACCCCGCCGGCGGCGTCGCAGGCAACCTCGTCGGCTTCCTCAGCTCCGACGGCACGGCCCAGGCCGGGCTCGAGATGGCCTACGACGAAGAGCTGTCGGGCACGGACGGCCAGCAGCAGTACGAGCGCGGTGCACGGGGAGAGATCATCCCGCTCGGCGACAACAATATGAAGGACGCCGTCGACGGCCAGGGTCTGCAGACGACCATCGATCCGGACCTGCAGTACTACGCACAGCAGGCGATCGAGGAGCAGCGGAAGAAGCACAAAGCCGAATCGGCATCCATCGTGATCAAGGAGGTCAAGACGGGACGCATCATCACCGCCGCGGATGCTCCCACGGTCGACCCGAACTCACCGGGCAAGGTCGACGGCGACGACCGCGGCTCACGTATCTTCACCGACATCTTCGAACCGGGTTCGACCGCGAAGATGGTCACCGCCGCGGCACTGCTCGATCAGGGGCTCGTCACGCCCGAACAGGAATTCACCGTCCCGGACACGTGGACGGCGCCGAACGACGAAGAGTTCCGCGACTCCCACGACCACCCCGACGAAAAGCTCACCTTCGCCGGGATCCTCGCCGAATCCTCGAACACCGGCACCATCCTCGCCGGAAAAGAGCTCACCGAGGCCCAGCGCTACGCATACATGAAGAAGTTCGGCTTCGGCTCCAGCTCTGGCATCGGCTTCCCCGCCGAGACCGCAGGCATCCTCCACCCGTACGAGGAATGGGACGGACGCACGAAGTACACCGTGATGTTCGGTCAGGGTGTGGCCGCGAACGCACTGCAGACCACCGACGTCATCTCCACCATCGCCAACGGGGGAGTCCACGTGCCCTCCCGACTCGTCGACGGGATGATCACCCCGAACGGCCGGACCATCTCCACCCCGGCCGGCGAGAAGGAACGGGTCGTGAGCGAGAAGGCCGCCGACGAGACCCTGCGGATGCTCGAAGGCGTCGTCGCCGAAGGCACGGGCAAGTCCGCCCAGGTCTCGGGCTACCGGGTCGCCGGCAAGACCGGCACCGCGCAGGCACCGGCGGCCGAGGGCGGAGGCTACGACGGGTACACCGCCTCCTTCGTCGGAGTGCTGCCGGCAGAAGACCCCCAGTTGGCGATCTCCGTGACTTTGCAGCGGCCCCGAAAGGGCTACTACGGTGGGCAGGCCGCAGCCCCCGTGTTCTCCGACGTCGCGGGCTTCGCGATGCGGCACCTGAAGATCCCCCCGTCGACCGAGAAACCCGAGCTGCCTGCACGAGAATGGAAATGATGCGTCTTTCACAGCTGCTGCCGATCGCCCCCGGCACCCTCCACGGCGACCCCGAGACAGAGGTCACCGGAGTCTCCCATGACTCGCGAGCGGTCTCACCCGGCCAGCTCTACGCGGCACTGCCGGGCGCGAACGTCCACGGTGCGAAATTCGCCCCCGAACTCATCCGCGGCGGGGTCGACGCCGTCCTCTCCGACGACGCGGGGTGGCAGCTCATCACCGAGGCGCTGAGCGCGGACGAGGCCGGCAGGCAGCTGCTCGGAGGCGTCACCGCTCTCATCGTCGAAAACCCTCGCGCCGTGCTCGGGTTCGTCTCCGCCGCCGTCTACGGGACCACCTCGGCGCCGGAGCTCATCGGTGTCACCGGCACGAACGGAAAGACCACGACGACCTACCTCGCCGATGGGATGCTCGAGGCGCTGGGGCACCGCACCGCCGTCATCGGCACCGTCGCCATCCTCATCGCCGGCGACACCGTGCCCAGTGTGCGCACCACACCGGAAGCTCCCGAACTGCACGCCCTGTTTTCGAAGATGCGCGCGGCCGAGGTCGACACCTGTGCGATGGAGGTCTCGTCCCACGCGCTCAGTCAGCATCGCGTCGATGGGGCGCACTTCCGGGTCGCCGGGTTCACGAACCTCTCGCAGGACCACCTCGACTTCCACAACACGATGGAGGAGTACTTCGAGGCCAAAGCGCAGCTGTTCACCCGTACCTTCTCCGATCAGGCCGTGATCGTCGTCGAAGACGAATGGGGTGAGCGGATGGTCGAGGCTGCGCAGGTGCCGGTGCGCACCCTGGGACGCGACGACCGCAGCCAGTGGCGCATCGAACACACCCCCGGCGTTTCCGACTTCGTGCTCCACCTCGACGACGGCCAGCGCGTCCGGCTGCGCTCACCGCTGCCCGGCGACTTCAACGTCACGAACACGGCCCTGGCCGCTTCGATGCTCATCGAAGCCGGCGTCAGCGCCGCGGACGTCGATGCGATCGGCCGCAGCTTCGCGGCCACGGTGCCGGGACGGATGGAGATCATCGACGTCTCCGGACCGCGGGCCCAGCGCGAATCCCACCCGGAGCTCCTGCCGCGGGCCATCGTCGACTACTCCCACACCCCTGATGCGATCGCGAAGGCGCTTGCGACCCTGCACGCCGACTCCGACGAACTCATCATCGTCTTCGGCGCCGGAGGCGACCGTGACCGCGGAAAGCGCTTCGGCATGGGACAGGCGGCGGCACGCGAGGCCGATGTGATCGTTCTCACCGACGACAATCCCCGCACCGAGGATCCCGACACGATCCGCGCCGCTATCAGGCAGGGGATCGACGCCGAGGTGGATGCGGGCCGGGCCCGTGTGAAAAAGATCATCGAGGTCCCCGACCGCGGTGCCGCCATCGACGAGGCGATCGCAGGAGCAGACGCCCGCGCGACCGTGCTGATCGCGGGAAAGGGGCACGAGACAGGCCAGACCGTGGGCACCACGGTCACCGATTTCGACGACCGGGCCAGGACACGCTCAGCGCTGTCCATGCGACTGGGCGGCGCACAACCAGGTAAAGTTCACAGATGATATGAAGCGACTGACTGCAGCCGAAATCGCAACCGCCGTGAGCGGCGAGTTGTACGGCATCGACCCCGAGACCCCATTGACCGCCGGCGTGGTGACCGACTCGAGAGAAGTCGGACCCGGCGATATCTACGTCGCCCGCCGAGGCGAGAGCTTCGACGGCATCGAATTCGCCGCCGCCGCCGTCGAGGCGGGAGCGGCCCTGATCATCGGCGAATCCGTCCCCACCATCGATGATGAGCCGCTGCCCGTCGTCGTCGTCGCCGATGCCACCGAGGCGCTCGGCCAGCTGGCCAAGCACAGCATCGAGGGCCTGCGCGCAGAAGGCGAGATCACCGTCATCGCGATCACCGGCTCCGTCGGCAAGACCACCGTGAAGGACCTCGCCGCCGATCTTCTCGCGGGCGCCGCCGAGACCGTGTGGCCGCCGAACTCCTACAACAACGAGGTCGGCGTTCCGCTGACAGCTCTGCGGGCAGTCGAATCAACCCGTTTCCTCGTCCTCGAGATGGGAGCCCGGTCGATCGGCAACCTCGCCTATCTGACCAGCCTCATCCGGCCCGATATCGCCGTCGAACTCGCTGTGGGCACTGCGCATTCCGGAGTCTTCGGGTCGATCGAGAACACCGCTCGGGCCAAGGCCGAACTCGTCGAGTCTCTGACGGCCGGATCCACCGCCGTGCTCAACGCCGATGACACCCGCGTGTCCGCGATGCGCGAGGTGCTTGCTCCCGACGTGTCCACCCTGTGGTTCTCACAGCGTGAGTCCCTGCCCGAATGGGTCGGAGCCGACGACCAGGTCGTGCGCGGCACCTCCGTGTCCACGGATTCCTCCGGCCACCCGACGTTCACCCTCACCCTGCCCGGTGAAGAGCCGCGCGATGTGCGTCTGGCGCTGATCGGCGAACACCACGTCGGCAACGCTCTGGCGGCTGCCGCCATCGCCCACGCCTGCGCAGTGCCGACGAAGTCGATCGTCACGACCCTGGCGACCTCCTCGGCGGCCAGCCGCTGGCGGATGGAGCTCATCGATTCGCCGACGGGCGTGACCGTGCTCAACGACGCCTACAACGCGAACCCCGAATCCATGCGAGCCTCCCTGAAGACCCTGGCCTCGATGGGCCGCGGTGACGAGGAGACGAGTCCGCGTCGCACCTTCGCCGTCCTCGGCGAGATGCTCGAGCTCGGTGACGAATCGGTGTCGGCGCACTCGGACATCGGCGAACTCGTCGTGCGTCTCAACATCACTCGCACCATCGTCGTCGGCGACGGCGCCAAGCCGATCTTCAACGCCGCGAACCTCGAGGGTTCCTGGGGCAACGAGGCGGCCTGGGTCGCGACCGCGGCCGAGGCGAGAGATCTCCTGAACGCCGAACTCGCACCCGGCGACATCGTCCTGTTCAAATCCTCCCGTGACGCCGGTCTGCGCTATCTGGGAGACGAAATCGCCGGAGTATCGGGGGCCTGATGATTGCCGTACTGCTCGCAGCCTGCCTGGCTCTCATCTTCGCCCTGGTCGGCACCCCGCTGTTCATCCGGGTGCTCGTGAGAAAGGGGTACGGCCAGTTCGTCCGCGATGACGGTCCGACCTCGCATGCGACGAAGCGCGGGACCCCGACCATGGGCGGCGTCGTCATCATCGGCGCCGCAGTGCTCGCCTACCTGCTCGGGCATCTGTTCACCGGTTCCGTGCCCACGGCGTCGGGGCTGCTCGTGCTGTGGCTGGCTGCGGGACTGGCGGTCGTCGGGTTCCTCGACGACTTCATCAAGATCAAGAAGCAGCGGTCGTTGGGCCTGCGCCCGATGCCGAAGCTCATCGGCCAGGCCTTCGTCGGAATCTCCTTCGCCGTCCTCGCCCTGCAGTTCCCGAACTCCTTCGGCGAGACCCCGGCGTCGACGAAGGTCTCGTTCATCCGCGACACGAACCTCGACCTCGCCTTCGGGTCCGCGATCCTCGGACTCATCTTGTTCGTCATCTGGGCGAACCTCATCGTCACCGCAGTCTCGAACGCGGTCAACCTCACCGACGGTCTCGACGGTCTGGCCGCCGGTGCCTCGGTGGTCGTCTTCGCCGCCTATGTCGTCATCGGCACCTGGCAGTCGACCCAGAACTGCAACCTCATGTCCGAGGCCACGAACGCCTGCTACTACATGCGCGACCCCCGGGACCTCGCGATGGTCGCCGGGGCCATGGCCGCGGCCTGCTTCGGCTTCCTGTGGTTCAACACCTCACCGGCGAAGATCTTCATGGGCGACACCGGTTCGCTGGCCATCGGCGGCGCCTTCGCCGGACTGGCGATCATGTCGCGCACCGAGCTGCTGCTCATCGTGCTCGGCGGACTCTTCGTCATCATCACGCTGTCGGTGATCATCCAGGTCGCTTCCTTCAAGACCACCGGCAAACGCGTGTTCCGCATGGCACCGCTCCAGCACCACTTCGAGCTCAAGGGGTGGGCGGAAGTGACGATCGTGGTGAGATTCTGGATCATCGCAGCCCTGTTCGTCATCGCCGGAATCTGCCTGTTCTACGCTGACTGGGTGGCCCGCATTGGCTGATGAACCCACCATGAAGGCGATCCCGGCCGCGCTGAGCGGTCCGAGCTCATCCCTGGCCGGACTGCGCATCCTCGTCACCGGTCTCGGCGTGACGGGATTCCCGGCCGCCGTCCACCTCGGCGAACGCGGCGCCGACGTCATCGTCATCGACGGCGATGACACGGCCGATGTCAGCGAGAAGGCGCAGATCCTCGAGGTCTTCGACGTCGACATCCGACGGGGACCCGACCATGTCGAGACTCTGCCCGAGGGTGATCTCGACCTCGTCGTCACCTCACCCGGGTGGCGTCCCGACCAGCCCGTGCTGGCAGCCGCAGCCGAGGCCGGCATCCCCGTCATCGGCGAGGTCGAACTCGCCTGGCGGATCCGCGGGACGAACGATGCCAAATGGCTGGCCATCACCGGCACCAACGGCAAGACGACGACCACGACGATGCTCGAATCGATGCTGCTGGCCGCCGGGCTCAAGGCCAAGGCCTGCGGCAACATCGGCACCCCGCTGCTCGAAGCCGTGCTCGAACCCGGACTCGAGGTCCTCGCGATTGAACTCTCGAGCTTCCAGCTGCACTGGCAGGAGTCGATGAGCGCCGACGCCGCGGCCGTGCTCAACATCGCCCCCGACCACCTCGACTGGCACGGCAGCGCCGACGCCTATGCCCGGGACAAAGCGAAGATCTTCCACAATGCGAAGCTCGCCTGCGTCTACAGCTGTGCCGACGAGGCGACCCTGCACATGGTCGAGGACGCCGACGTCATCGAAGGGGCCAAGGCCATCGGCTTCACCACCGGCGTGCCGCGCCCCGGCGAACTCGGGGTCGTCGACGATCTGCTGGTCGACCGGGCCTTTATCCCGCAGCGGTACTCCTCGGCCGCCGAACTCGCCTCCCTCGACGATGTGGCGGCCGCCACCGGAGTCGCGGGGTCGCAGCCTGCCCCGCACCAGATCGCCAACGCCCTGGCCGCCGCCTGCCTGGCCCGCGCCATCGACGTTCCCGGTCAGGCGATCGCCGCGGGACTGCAGAACCATTCGCTCGGAGCTCACCGCATGGTCACCGTCGCCGAAGCGGACGGCATCAGCTGGGTCGACGACTCGAAGGCGACGAACACTCACGCCGCGAATGCCTCACTGGCAGCCTTCGACTCGATCATCTGGATCGCCGGGGGACTGCCCAAAGGTGCGGACTTCACTTCTCTCTTCGCCGACCACCGCGACCGGCTCAAGGCTCTCGTGCTCATCGGCGCCGACGACTCGGCCTATCGCGAGGCCATCGCCGCGACCATCCCCGACCTCGACGTTGTCCGGATCGAACCGGCCCTGGCAGTGGACTTGGGAGTCCCGAAGCGCCGCGGCGAGGCCGTCGCCGCTGCCGCCGTCGACGCCGCCGCACGCTTGGCCGAAGCCGGCGACACCGTTCTGTTGGCCCCGGCGGCCGCGAGCATGGACCAGTTCCTCAACTACAACACGCGCGGCGAACTGTTCACCGAGGCCGTCAACACGCACCTGGAGCGCTGAGATGGGACGGCAGGCCACCGCGAAGGCGGATGAACGTCGCCGCCGCAAGCTTGCGAAGACGACTGTTGCCGCCACGGCTCCGCCGACATCGAAGCGGTCCGCAGCGTCGACCGCGACGAAGTCCCCGGACGCGACGACCGCGAGGAAGTCCCCGGGCGCGACGTCCGCTGGCAAGGCCCGCGCGGGGAAGTCCGCCGCCGCGAAACCTGCCTCGAAGACCGCTGCGAGGAAAGCCTCCGGTGTGAAGAAGACGGCGAAGGCCGGCACGAAGAAGCCGGCACAGGCCCCCGGCGGGAAGGGGCCTGCCAAGGCCGGCGGGAAGAAGCCGGCGCGGGCTGTCGGCGGGAAGAGCTCCGCGAAGACCGCCTCGGCGATCCGGAACGCATGGGATCATGTGCGCGGTGACGTCTCCGGCCTCTCCGCCCATCCGCTGACGACCTACTTCCTCATTCTCGTCTCCGTCGTGCTGCTCACGGGACTGGGCCTGGTCATGGTGCTCTCCGCCTCATCGATCACCTCCTACGACGGGGGAGCAGGCTCATCGTTCGCCTATTTCAACAAGCAGGCGATATTCGCCGGAGTCGGCCTCGTCCTCATGGCCATCGCGAGCCGGATGTCGCTGCAGTTCTGGAAGCGGACGGCCTGGGCCGCGATCATCGGCGGCCTCGCCATGCAGGCAGCCGTCTTCGCCCCGGGTCTCGGCAAGGAGACGAAGGGCAATGCGAACTGGATCGGCTTCAGCGGATTCCAGATCCAGCCCTCGGAGTTCCTCAAGGTCGCCCTCGCCCTGTGGCTCGGCTTCATCCTGGCCCAGAAGGCCGGGAAGATGACCACCTTCGGCCACGCCATGATCCCCGTCGTTCCCGGAGTCCTCGCCGCCGCCGGACTCGTCGTCGCCGGCAACGACCTCGGCACCGGGCTGGTCATCATGGCCATGGCGATCGTCTGCCTGTGGGTCGGCGGATTCCCGATGAAGTACTTCCTGCTCCTGGGCAGTGTGCTCGTCGCGGCCGTCGCCTTCTTCGTCCTCAGCTCCCAGAACCGCCTCAACCGCATCGAGGCGCTGCTCACCGGACATGCCGATCAGTCCGCAGCGGACACCATGGGACAGGCGTGGCAGTCCAACCACGGACTGTTCTCCCTGGCCTCGGGCGGATGGCTGGGAGTCGGACTCGGCGCCAGCCGTGAGAAATGGTCCTGGCTGCCCGAAGCCCACAACGACTTCATCTTCGCCATCATCGGAGAGGAACTCGGCCTCGTCGGCACCCTCGTCGTCATCCTCATCTTCGCCGTCCTCGGATTCGGGATGGTCCGCGTGGTGATGCGCTCGAACAGCGTCATGGTCCAGGTCGCCACCGCCGGCTTCTTCGCCCTCATCATCGGACAGGCCGGAATCAACATCGGCGTCGTCACCGGAATGCTGCCGGTCATCGGTCTGCCGCTGCCGTTCGTGTCCTACGGCGGCTCCTCGATCATCGCCTCGCTGCTGGCCGTCGGTGTGGTGCTGTCGTTCGCTCGCACCGAGCCGGGCGCCGAGGCGGCCATCGCCGCCAACAGGGATCGCCTGCGATCCTCACTCGCCGTGCTCGTCCGCAAGAAAAGGAAATGAGATGACGAACATCCTCCTCGCCGGTGGAGGCACCACCGGCCATATCTCGCCGATGCTGGCGATCGGCCGTGAGCTGGCCCGGCAGCACCCCGATTGGGATGTCGTGGCGCTGGGCACCCAGGACGGGCTCGAAGCCGAGATCGTTCCTCGCGCCGGATTCGAGCTGCTCACGATCGACAAGGTGCCCATGCCCCGGTCGATCAGTCCCGCCCTGCTGAGATTCCCGTTTCGCTTCCGCGACAACATCTCCGCCGTCAAACAGATCATCTCCGCTCGCCGCATCGACGCCGTCGTTGGCGTCGGGGGCTACGTGTGCCCACCGGCGTTCCTCGCCGCCAAGCAGGCGAAGATCCCGCTGATCGTCCACGAAGCCAATGCGAAACCGGGAATGGCCAACCGCCTCGGCGCCCGACTGACGACCACCGGTCGCGTCGGCATCACGTTCCCCGACACGAAGCTGCCGGGTTCGACTCTCGTCGGCATGCCCATGCCCGCCGAGATCACCGATCTCGACCGCAGCGACGCAGGACAGCGGGCAGGATTCCGTGCCGAACTCGGGCTGCGCGATGACCGTCCTGTCCTCGTCGTGACCGGCGGCTCCTCCGGGGCCCAGAAGATCAACGAGGCCTTCCTCGCCACCGCGACCGCCTGCCAGGAGGCCGGCATCCAGGTCCTCCACATCACGGGAGCCGGAAAGGGCGATGCTCTGCGCGAGGTCGCAGCCGAACTGAGCGACTACCACGTCGTCGACTATGTCGACGGAATGCATCGGGCCTATGCGGTGGCCGATCTGCTCGTCGCCCGCTCCGGCGCGGCCACGGTCTCCGAAGCCACGGTCGCCGGTGTCCCCGCTCTCTACGTGCCGCTGGCCATCGGCAACGGCGAACAGCGCCTCAACGCCTCCGGCAGCGTGAGCGCCGGTGCCTCCCTCATGGTCGACAATGCCGACTTCTCACCGTCGACGGTCGTCGAGACCATCCTGCCGCTGCTCGCAGACGAATCGCGACTCGCGCAGATGAGCCGAGCGGCGCTGAACCTCAACTACCCCACCGATGCCGCGGCCCGCATGGCCGCCATCGTCAACCGCGCGCTGGAAGGCTGACTATGACCTCTGCGAACACGAGTCCTGCGAACGTCGTTCCCGTCGACGAACTCGGAGCCGTCCACTTCATCGGCATCGGCGGTTCGGGAATGTCCGGAATCGCCCGGATCATGGTCATGAACGGAGTTGACGTCTCCGGCTCCGATGCGAAGGAATCCAACGTCGTCGATGTGCTCCGGACCCTGGGGGCCACGGTCACGATCGGGCATTCGGCCGACAACCTCGGTGAGGCCGACACCCTCGTCATCTCCTCGGCCATCCGCAAGGACAATCCCGAACTCGTCGAAGCACAGCGACGCGGGCTGCGGATCCTCCACCGCTCCGGGGCTCTCGCCTCGCTCATGGTCGATCGGCGAGCCGTGGCCGTGGCGGGCACCCATGGAAAGACCACAACCACCTCGATGACCACCGTGGCTCTGCAGGCGTGCGGAGTCGACCCGTCCTTCGTCATCGGGGGAGTGCTGTCGACGACGGGCACGAACGCCCACCTGGGCACCGGAGACGTCTTCGTGGCCGAGGCCGACGAATCCGACGGGTCGTTCCTCCTCTACGAACCGGCCATCGGCATCCTCACGAACGTCGAAGCCGACCACCTCGACCACTACGGGACTCCGGAGAAGGTGCGCGAAGCCTTCATCGAGTTCTGCGACGGCATCCAGACACGGGGCGGGACGATCATCGCCTGCGCCGACGACCCGGGTTCCCGGGATGTCGCCCTGCACTCCCGCAGCCAGGGCGCCGACGTCATCCTCTACGGCACCTCCGTCGATGCCGATCTCGTGCTGCGCGACCTCGACTCCGGAATCGCCTCGACCTTCGTCCTCGACCTGCCCGGCCGCGACGACGAGCTGCAGGTCGAACTGCGGCAGCCGGGGATGCACAACGCGCTCAACGCCACCGCAGCGATCGCCGTGGCCCTCAGCCTCGGCGCCGATGTCGAACGCGCGGCCGCCGGGCTCGCCGGCTACGGGGGCACCCGCCGGCGCTTCGAAGAACGCGGCATCGCGGCCGGAGTGCGCGTCATCGACGACTACGCCCACCACCCGACCGAGGTCCGCGCGGTGCTCAGCGCCGCCCGCGGAGTCGTCACCGACGGCGGACGGGTGTGGGCGATCTTCCAGCCGCACCTGTATTCGCGGACGATGGAATTCCGGGAGGAGTTCGGACAGGCCCTCGGACTGGCCGATGAGGTCGTCGTCCTCGACGTCTTCCCTGCCCGCGAAGATCCCGTGCCCGGAGTCACAGGCGCGCTCATCGCCGATCGGGTCCCGCACGGGAGCGTGACCTTCTTGGAGTCCTTCGCCGAGGCGGTCCCGTTCGTGGCGGCACGTGTGCAGCCCGGTGATCTGGTGCTCACAGTCGGAGCCGGCGACGTGACGATCCTCGGGCCCGAGCTGCTGAGCGCGCTGGAGGGCTGAGGCCCATGGTGCCGCTTCCCCCGGCCCGGTCCGGTGACAACTCCACAGCCGACCTCACCGGAGTCATCCGGGCCCGACGCCTCAAGACCTGGCGTCGACGCCTCATCGCCATCGGCATCGTGGCCGCGCTGATCGCCCTCGCCGCCGTCGCCTGGTTCTCACCCCTGCTGACACTTAAGAAGGTGCAGGTGAGCGGCAGCGAACTGATCGACACCGACACGGTGAGCGAGTTCGTGCTCGAGCGTCAGGGCGACAGGCCTCTGCCGCAGGTGCGCCCGGGTGCGGTCGAGGACTCGGTGCTGGGGGAGTTCCCGAAGGCCGAAGCGGCCTCCGTCCACTATGCCGGCCCACGCGCGCTGAAGATCGACATCACGGACCGCACCCCCGTCATCGCGATCGAAGACGATTCCGGCTTTCGTCTCTACGACTCCGAGGCCGTTGATCTCGGCACGGTCGACACAGCCCCCAAGAAGCTCACCGTGCTCAACGGAGGCGCACACCAGCCGGACAGAGAGACCGTCGCCGCGGTGATCCGCTTCATGGGCGATCTGCGACCGGAGCTGCGCCGTCAGCTGGTGACGATCGAGGCCGAGGATGCCATGAGCCTCAAGGGTCGACTCGACACCGGCAAGCAGACAGCCACGGTCGTCTTCGGCGATTCGTCCGACTCCAGCCTCAAGGTGCGCACCGCCGCCCAGCTCGCTGCCGAAGGCCGCACGGAGATCGACGTCTCAGTGCCCTCGGTGCCCGTGACCGACTGAGCCGCGGTGCGACCGAGTGCCGGCCCGCGGCACCGTCGAGCCCCGCACGGGGCAGCCGCTGCGATTGCCTCCGTTTGGCCCCGACACACCGGGTGTGAAGTTTGGCCGAACCCCGACACTCCGGCGAGAATGGTTGCAGTGATATTGCCCCGCCCAATAGCCTCAGGGCAGAGAACACAGACCGAATGCGCACGCAGACCCTGCGGAGCGCAAGCGCTTGAGACGAGGAACCGACTTGGCTGAATTCCCACAATCCGGAGCGGACATCAAAGTTGCCGGAACCGGCGGCGGCGGTGTCAACGCTGTACAGAGGATGATCGACGTCGGCCTGCGCGGCGTGGAGTTCATCGCAATCAACACCGACGCCCAGGCTCTCGTCCTGTCCGACGCCGATGTCAAGCTCGAGATCGGCCGCGACCAGACCCGCGGACTCGGCGCCGGCGCGGATCCGGAGATCGGCAAGAAGGCAGCCGAATCCTCCGAGGACGCCATCCGTGACGCTCTCGAGGGTGCGGACATGGTCTTCGTCACCGCCGGCGAAGGCGGCGGCACGGGAACCGGTGCCGCCCCCGTCGTGGCCCGCGTGGCCCGCTCGCTCGGGGCACTGACCATCGGCGTCGTCACCCGACCGTTCACCTTCGAGGGGCGCCGTCGTTCCGCGCAGGCGGAGGCCGGAATCGCGGCCCTGCGCGAAGAGGTCGACACCCTCATCGTCATCCCCAACGACCGACTGCTCTCGATCTCCGATCGCAGCGTCTCCGTCGTCGAAGCCTTCCGGTCGGCCGATGAGGTCCTGCGCTCCGGTGTCCAGGGCATCACCGACCTCATCTCGGTCCCGGGACTGATCAACCTCGACTTCGCCGACGTCAAGTCGGTCATGCAGGATGCCGGCACTGCGCTCATGGGCATCGGTGCGGCAACCGGCGACGACCGTGCCGTGCAGGCCGCCGAATCAGCCATCGCCTCCCCGCTGCTGGAAGCCAGCATCGACGGCGCCCACGGAGTGCTCTTCTGCATCACCGGCGGCGGCGACCTCGGACTCTTCGAGGTCAACGAAGCCGCACGCCTGGTCCAGGAGGCCGCGCACCCCGAAGCGAACATCATCTTCGGCGCGGTCATCGACGACAACATCGGCGACGAATGCCGAGTGACCGTCATCGCCGCCGGGTTCGACAACACCTCGCCGAACGCGGAGACCGCCGGATCCGACCAGATTCCGACTCCGATCCCAGCGGCCGCACCAGCCGAGCCCGAGACCGAGTCGCCCGTCGTCGCCGAACCCGAGACCGAGGCTCCGGAGGCCGATGAGCCGGCCGCCGCACCACGCCGCAGCGAGGAACACCAGATTCCTGCCTCCCTGCCGGGCGAACGGAGCAGCTCGAACGTCGACTCCGACCTCGATATCCCGGATTTCCTCAAGTAATATGCTGCGCTCGAGGTTCGTCATCCCGGGCGAACGCACCGCCCACGTCGCCTTCACCGATCGGCACGGCGGCTATTCGAGCGGGGACTTCTCCTCGTTCAACCTCGCCCGCCACGTCGGAGACGATGACGAATTCGTCGCAGCCAACAGGGCCGCTCTCGCTCAGGTCATCGGCCTGAGCGGAGAGCGGCTCTCGTTCGTCTCCCAAGTGCACGGAACCGACGTGCACATCATCAGTGACGAGACGCAGCTGCGGCAGGAACCGGTCGTCGCCGATGCCCAGCTGACGACGGTGGCTGGGGTAGGGCTGGCGATCATGGTCGCCGACTGCACCCCGGTCATGCTCGCCGACGCCGAAGCGGGCGTCATCGCCGCCGTCCATGCGGGACGCCCGGGAATGGCCGCGGGAGTGATCGGCACGACGATCGCCGCGATGCGCGACGCGGGCGCTCGGGACATCCATGCAGTCATCGGACCATCCGTCTGCCCGCGCTGCTACGAGGTCCCACCGGAGCTGAGGAGCGAGGTCGCGGCGATCGAGCCGACCGCCGCCTCGGTGTCGGTGACCGGCACACCGGCCCTCGACGTCGCCGGTGCGGTGGCCGAACAGCTGCGCCGGGCGGATGTGGCCATCGATCATTTCTCACGCACCTGCACGAAGGAATCCGAGGACCTCTTCTCCTATCGCCGGCAGAAGCGGACGGGGAGGTTCGCCGGGATCATCTGGCTGCAGCAAGAAAAGACCGCGACACACCCATAGGACTCACCGGCCCGGATGCTCGCGTGCGATAGTTTGGGCGACAGGTGAGCAAGTGCCGAAGTCCGAGGAGCTTTAGACATGTCTGCAATCAAGAAGACGCTGGAATACCTGGGTTTCGTCGAAGAAGAGGACGAGACGACCACCCAGCACGCCGACCGCCGTGAACCCGCTCGCCGGGATCGCGAGGTCGTCGAGACCTTCGACGACGCCGACGAGGTCGACGATCGGGCGGCAGTCGAAGAGCGGACTCCGGCCCCGGTGACACCGATCCATCCGTCACCGATCCGTCCCGTAGACACCCCGGCGCCAGGAACTTCAATGAATCGCATCAGGACCATCCACCCCCGCAGCTACAATGACGCCATGGTCATCGGCGCTGCCTTCCGCGAGGGCACCCCTGTGATCATGAATCTCTCTGAGATGGACGAGAACAACTCCAAGCGTCTCGTCGACTTCTCCGCAGGCCTGATCTTCGGCCTGCACGGGTCGATCGAACGGGTCACGAACAAGGTGTTCCTGCTCACTCCCGAGAACATCGAAGTCGCCGGCGAGAACGAAGCCGACTCTGACACCCAGGCCAGCTTCTTCAACCAGAGCTGAACGTCGTAGCAGTTCTCTCAACTCGTCCTCAGCCGGAGCCGGTAGGCTGAAGCCTCAGAACTCTCAAGCAACAACGAAAGGCGCGGGGGACCCACGTGGCCATCATCTTCTACATCCTCGGTACAGCGCTGAGCCTCTATGTGTACGTGCTCCTGGCGCGCGTCGTGCTCGACCTGGTCCAGGTGTTCTCCCGCGACTGGAGGCCCACCGGATTCCTCCTCGTCCTGGCCGAGATTGTGTACACACTCACCGATCCGCCGCTGAAGCTGCTGCGCAGGATCATTCCGCCGTTGCGTCTGGGACAGGTGTCGCTCGACTTGGGGTTCATCGTCCTGCTCATCGGCATCCAGATCATCGCATCGGTGTTCTTCAACCTCTCGCACACCGCCGCCTGAATCCCTCCGCTGCTGCGATCTCGACTGACGAATCACTGTGGATGGGCACCCGGATTCGCCTCCGGATCTGCTCGGCCGACGATCGTGAATTCCTTTCATGATTACCGAGGGGAATGGTGAATGTGCTCACCATAATTGGCCGTTCGTGTGCCCGGCTTGTTAGCCTCTGATGCGGAAAACTTCGTCATTGAATGCGTGACACGCCATTACTGCGGGACAAAACTGCAGGTGTTACGCTAATGTGACGTTGAAGCCGTCCTTCGGGGCGGCAGCGTAATGAATGTAGATCGACTGAAGGTGACCTCATGGCGCTCACGCCTGAAGACGTAGTAAACAAGCGGTTCCAGCATGTGAAGTTCCGCGACGGGTACGACCAGGACGAAGTCGACGATTTCCTTGACGAGGTCGTCGTTGAGATTCGCCGTCTCTACCAGGAGAACGACGAACTGCGTCAGAAGCTCTCCACCGCCGAACAGCGTGTGAAGGAACTCGAAGCAGGCGGCGCCTCGGCAGCTCCGGCAGAGGACATCGACGCTACTCAGGCGATGCCCGCAGCTGTTCCTGCAGCCGAAGAGAAGGAAGAGGCTCCGGCTCCGGCCGAAGAGCCTGCCGCTCCGGCACCGGCCGAAGAGGCCCCGGCCCCGGCCCCGGTCGTCAAGGATGCCGCTCCGGCCCCGGCCCCCAAGAAGGACAGCTCTGCTGCACCTGCTGTGGCAGCAGGAGCTGCGGGTGGAGCTGCGGGTGCCGGTCTCGGTGCTGCCGCAGCCGGCGGCGACGGGGACGCTCATGGTCTCATCGCTCTGGCCCAGCGCGTCCACGACGAGCATGTTGCCGAAGGTGAGCGCAAGCGCGACGAGCTCATCAAGGGCGCCGAGAAGGAAGCCGCCGACATCGTCGGCAAGGCCGAGAGCAAGCGCGACGAGATATTGTCGACCCTCGAATCGCAGAAGTCGACGCTCGAGCGTTCGATCGACCAGCTCTCGAACTTCGAGCGCCAGTACCGCACTCGACTCAAGAGCTACCTCAACGATCAGCTGCGTGACCTCGAGAACTCCACGAGCCTGGCTCCGGAGACCCTCGACGGAAACGGCCCGGTGGGCGGTTCCTCGAACCACAAGCTCTGATCTCACAGCTCGATCGACCGAGGTCCGGGAACTCCGCGGAGTGTCCGGGCCTTCGTCGTGTCCGGGCGCTTCATTGCCGGGCGCCTGGACCCTGCAGCGTCGGCAGTGGTCTAGAATGAACCAAATGAACGATCCTGCCTCACGGGTGAAACGACCTCGCGCCGCCATGATGGTCCTGCTGTTCGCAATCGCCGCATCAGTGCTCGTGATCGATCAGTTCACCAAGTTCCTCGCCGTCACCTTCCTCGAAGACCGGCCTCCGGTTCCGGTGATCGGCTCCCTCGCCGGATTCACCTTCTACCGCAACCCCGGTGCCGCGCTCGGCCTCGGGTCGAACGTGACGTGGATCTTCCCGATCATCGCCGTCGGCGTCTTCATCGCCATCCTCGTGATCTCTCGCAAGCTCGGGTCGCGGGCCTGGGCGATCGGCCTCGGTCTGCTCTTGGGCGGACTCTTCGGCAACCTCGTCGACAGGCTCTTCCGTGAACCGTCGTTCCTGCACGGCGCGGTCGTCGACTTCATCGATCTGTCGCTGTTCATCTGCAATGTCGCGGACATCGCGATCTCCGCCGCCGCAGTGACCCTCGTCATCGTCAGCCTCCGGGGCATCGACATCGACGGATCGGACTCCACACGTGTGAAAGAGGACTCTCATGACTGAACGTTCCATCCTCGTCCCCGAGGGACTCGACGGCCAGCGCGTGGATGCTGCGATGTCGAAGCTGCTCGGCCTCTCCCGCACCGCGGCCGCCGATATCTGTGCCGACGGGGGAGTGGAGATGTCCGGGCGTCCGGTCATCAAATCCGATCGCGTCGTCGCCGGTGAGCGCCTCGACATCATGATGCCCGAACCGAAGAGGCCGCTCGAGGTCGTGCCCGACCCCGTGCCGGGAATGCGCATCGTCCACGACGAGGACGCGTTCGTCGTCGTCGACAAGCCCGTCGGTGTGGCAGCACACCCGGCTATCGGCTGGACCGGACGCACCGTCGTCGGCGGTCTCGCAGCAGCGGGATTCCGCATCGCCACCTCCGGTGCACCCGAACGTCAGGGCATCGTCCAGCGCCTCGACGTCGGCACGTCGGGACTCATGGTCGTGGCGAAGAGCGAATACGCCTACAGCGTGCTCAAACGTGCCTTCAAGGAGCGCACGGTGGCCAAGACCTACCACGCGGTCGTGCAGGGACTGCCCGATCCCGTGCTCGGCACCATCGATGCCCCGATCGCCCGGCATCCCAAGCACGACGGACTCTACGCCGTGCGCAGCGAAGGCAAGAACGCGATCACCCACTACGAGGTGATCGAAGCCCACCGTCGTGCCGCGCTCGTCGAAGTCCACCTGGAGACCGGACGCACCCATCAGATCCGCGTCCACTTCTCCGCCACCAAACATCCCTGCGTCGGCGACCTTCCCTACGGCGCCGATCCGGTGCTGGCGAAGGAACTCGGTCTGGAACGCCAATGGCTGCACGCGGTCAAACTCGGCTTCCACCACCCCGATACGCAGAAGTGGGTCGAATTCGAAAGCGGGTATCCCGAGGACCTGCAGACCGCGCTCGACCGCATCCGTCCGAACTGACGCCGGCGGTCGGCCCGGCCGTGCCCTGACTGGCCCGGAAACCGAGCGCTGAGCGACGCGCCGGCGGGACCTGCGCGAGCAGGAGCCCGGGTGCCGCGTGCCGGGGAACACCATTCCCGGGAGCCCTCCTCGGAGAGTTCGATGGACTAAGCTGGAACGGCAACACCGGCAACTTCAGGAAGGCGGCGCCCAGTGCCGAACGAGGACTTCGTCCACCTCCACGTCCATACCGAATACTCCATGTTGGACGGTGCGGCGCGCCTCGCCGATCTGATGGCGGCGACGAAGGCATCGGGAATGTCCGCGATCGCCACGACCGACCACGGATACCTGTTCGGCGCCTTCGACTTCTGGTCTCAGGCGACCGCCGCCGGAATCAAACCCATCATCGGCGTCGAAGCCTATGTCACGCCCGGCACCGACCGCCGGGACAAGACGCGCGTGAAGTGGCGCACCGACGAATCGCAGAAGAGCGACGACCTCTCCGGTGGTGGTCTCTACACGCACATGACGCTGCTGGCTCGGAACAATACGGGCATGCGCAACCTGTTCAAGGCGTCGTCCTATGCCTCCCTGGACTCGGTGACCGCGAAATGGCCCCGACTGGACCAGGATCTGCTCGAGAGCTATTCCGACGGACTCATCGCCACCACCGGCTGCCCCTCGGGGGAGGTGCAGGTGCGGCTGCGGCTGGGACAGTACGAAGAGGCCAAAGCGGCTGCCGGGAAATACCGTGAGATCTTCGGTAAGGACAACTACTACGTCGAACTCATGGACCACGGCCTGTCCATCGAGAAGAGAGTGACGAAGGACCTCATCCGGCTGTCGAAGGAACTCGACATTCCGCTGGTCGCCACGAACGACCTCCACTACACGCACGAATCCGATGCGAAGGCGCACGAAGCGCTGCTGGCCATCCAATCCGGTTCCAAACTCATCGAACCGACCTACGATCAGGGCGGATCGCGCTTCGCCTTCTCCGGCTCCGGATACTATCTCAAGACCCCCGCAGAGATGCGGTCCCTGTTCCGGGAATTCCCCGAGGCCTGCGACAACACCCTCGAGATCGCCGAGAAGTGCGAAGTCTCCTTCGACACCTCGGCGAACTACATGCCGAAGTTCCCCTGCCCTCCCGGCGAGGACGAGACCTCGTGGCTGATCAAGGAAGTCGCGAAGGGACTCGACTACCGGTACCCCGACGGTGTTCCCGATGACGTCCGCAGGCAGGCCGACTACGAACTCGACATCATCATCTCGATGGGTTTCCCCGGCTACTTCCTCGTCGTCGCCGACTTCATCAACTGGTCGAAGGACAACGGCATCCGCGTCGGGCCCGGCCGTGGTTCGGGTGCCGGCTCCATGGTCGCCTACGCGATGCGCATCACCGATCTCGATCCGCTCCAGCACGGACTGTTCTTCGAGCGCTTCCTCAACCCGGACCGCGTGTCCATGCCTGACTTCGACGTCGACTTCGATGATCGTCGCCGCAGCGAGGTCATCGACTATGTGACCAAGAAGTACGGCGATGAGCGTGTGGCGATGATCGTCACCTACGGCACGATCAAGACGAAGATGGCGCTGAAGGACTCCGCTCGTGTGCTCGGCAAACCCTTCTCGATGGGTGAGCGGCTGACGAAGGCCCTGCCGCCTGCGGAGATGGCCAAGGACATTCCGCTCAAGGACATCGAGGACCCGGAGTCCAAGCGCTTCAAGGAAGCCGGGGAGTTCCGCGAACTCGTCGACACCGATCCGGAGGCCCGGGAGACCTTCGAGACCGCCAAGGGCCTGGAAGGGCTGAAGCGGCAGTGGGGCGTCCACGCCGCCGGTGTCATCATGTCCTCGGACCCGATCATCGACGTCATCCCGATCATGCGGCGGTTCCAGGACGGGCAGGTCATCACCCAGTTCGACTATCCGACCTCTGAGGGCCTCGGGCTCATCAAGATGGACTTCCTGGGGCTGCGGAATCTCACGATCATCTCCGACGCAGTGGAGAACATCAAAGCCAACCGGGACTACGAGCTCGACCTCGAGCACCTCGCCCTCGACGATCCTGCCGCGTATGAGCTGCTCACCCGGGGCGACACCCTCGGTGTGTTCCAGCTCGACGGCGGCGGCCTGCGTGCGCTGCTGCGGATGATGAAGCCGGACAACTTCGAGGATATCTCCGCGACCCTGGCGCTCTACCGCCCCGGTCCGATGGGCGCCGATTCGCATACGAACTATGCCCTGCGCAAGAACGGTCTGCAGGAGGTCACTCCGATCCACCCAGAGCTCGCGGAGCCGCTCAAGGAGATCCTCGACACCACCTACGGTCTCATCATCTACCAGGAGCAGGTGATGGCGATCGCGCAGAAGGTCGCCGGCTACTCGCTGGGACAGGCAGACATCCTCCGCCGTGCGATGGGCAAGAAGAAGAAATCCGAGCTCGACAAGCAGCAGGTCGGATTCTTCGGGGGAATGAAGGAGCGCGGCTACTCCGAGGCCGCCGCTCAGGCGCTGTGGGACATCCTGCTGCCGTTCTCGGACTACGCGTTCAACAAGGCGCACTCGGCCGCCTACGGCGTCGTGTCGTACTGGACCGCCTATCTCAAGGCTCACTACACCGCCGAATACATGGCGGCTCTGCTGACCTCGGTCGGTGACAACAAGGACAAACTCGCGATCTACCTCAACGAGTGCCGCCGGCTGGGCATCACCGTGCTGCCTCCGGATGTCAACGACTCCGCGCTCCACTTCACGCCGGTCGGCACCGATATCCGCTTCGGCATGGGGGCGGTCCGCAACGTCGGCGCACACGTCGTCGAGGGCATCGTCGAAGCCCGCGGTGAGAAGGGCGCCTACACCTCGTTCACGGACTTCCTCGACAAGGTGCCCAGCCACGTGTGCAACAAACGCACGATCGAATCGCTCATCAAGGCCGGCGGCTTCGACTCGCTCGGCCACAGCCGTCGCTCACTCGTCGAAGTCCACGAGGAGGCCGTGGACTCGGTCATCGGCGTCAAGAGGCAGGAAGCCAACGGACAGTTCGATCTCTTCGCCGGGCTCGGCGGGGGAGACGACTCGCCGGGCTTCTCCGTGACCATCCCGGACCGTCCGGAGTGGGAGAAGAAGGAGAAGCTGTCCTTCGAGCGCGACATGATCGGCCTCTACGTCTCCGACCACCCGCTCAATGGGCTCGAAGGTGTGCTGGCCGCCGAGTCCGATGCCTCCATCGCCGAGGTGGTCGATCCGGAGTCGCACCGCCACGACGGATCCCAGATCAAGGTCTGCGGAATGATCACCCAGGTCACCCGCAAGGTGTCGAAGAACTCCGGGCGTCCCTA
Organism: Brevibacterium sp. VCM10; assembly: GCF_000583215.1. NCBI lineage: Bacteria > Bacillati > Actinomycetota > Actinomycetes > Micrococcales > Brevibacteriaceae > Brevibacterium > Brevibacterium sp. VCM10. Next base: position 2,505 of record NZ_JAJB01000025.1, on the reverse strand, counting down.
TGCGATCGTGACCGTGGAGGATCTCGAAGCCGAGATCGAAGTGATGTTCTTCGGCGACACCTACGAGCCGGTGGCGAGCCTGTTGGCGACCGACCTCGTGATCTCCCTGACCGGTCGCATCCGCACCTCCGATGACCGTCCGACCTCGCTGATGGCGATGTCGATGACGATTCCCGATGTCACCGACCCCAACGATCGGCCGCTCAACCTCATCATGCCGATGGAGAAGGCAACCGAGGAGATGGCGTCGAAGCTCAAGCAGATCCTCGAATCCAACAAGGGGCAGACCGACGTGCACATCACCCTGGCTCAGCCGGGACGGCAGACGGTCATGCGTCTGGACCGGTCGATCCGAGTCGATCCGAATCCGAGCCTCTACGGAGACCTCAAGGCGCTGCTGGGCTCCCGCTGCTTCAGCGTCTGAGGCGCGAACGCTGAGCCTGCCCTCGTCCGCACTGCGGGCCGGGGGCCTGCGGTGCTGCCGTGGAGACTAGAATGGTGCGGGTGAACATTCTGGACTTCCGTGGTGAGACCCTCAATAAGCGATTCCTGGCACAGAAGCTGCCGCGGGCCGCCGAGACCCATGCCGACATCGAACGACGAGTCGCCGAACTGCTCGACACCGTCGCCGGTGGGGGAGCGGCCGCGGTGAAGGACTTCACCGAGCGCTTCGACGGGGTCCGTCCCGAGACGCTGCGCGTGCCGGCCTCGGCGCTGGCCGAAGCTGCAGCCGGCCTCGATCCCGCGGTCAGGGCCGCTCTCGTCGAATCCATCGCCCGAGCCCGGAAGGTCGCGGCCGATCAGCGCCCCGTCGATGTCCGCACCGAGCTGGCCACCGGCGCCTTCGTCACCACCCGCCACCTGCCGGTCGAACGTGTCGGACTCTACGTCCCCGGCGGGCTGGCGGTGTACCCGTCGACTGTGATCATGAACGTCGTGCCCGCGCAGACAGCGGGTGCACACTCACTGGCGATCGCCAGCCCGCCGCAGAGCAACGGCCTGCCGCACCCGATCGTCCTCGCCACCGCACACATCGTCGGCGTCGACGAAGTCTGGGCGATGGGCGGAGCACAGGCGATCGGCGCCCTGGCGTACGGCTTCGACGACGGTGAGGAACTCGAGCCCGTCGATCTCATCACCGGTCCCGGAAACGCCTATGTGGCTGCGGCGAAGTCCCTGGTCCGTTCCCGCGTCGGCATCGACGCGGTCGCCGGCCCGACGGAGATCATCATCCTCGCCGACGACCAGGCCGATCCGCGCTTCGTCGCCGCCGACCTCATCAGCCAGGCCGAACACGACGAACTGGCCGCCTCGGTGCTGGTCACGGACTCCGTCGACCTCGCCGAGGCGGTGCAGAAGGAGCTGGACGTGCAGGTGCCCGACGCCATGCACACCGAACGGATCGGAACGGCTCTGGCCGGTCGGCAGTCGGCGATCGTCCTCGTCGACGATCTCGACGCCGGTATCACCGTGGTCAACGGCTATGCCGGTGAGCACGTCGAGGTCCACACGGCCGAGGCGGCAGCGGTCGGGGCACGGATCACGAACGGGGGAGCGGTCTTCCTCGGCGATTGGGCACCGGTGTCACTCGGCGACTACTGCGCCGGATCGAACCACGTGCTGCCCACGATGGGCACCGCCGCACACGGTTCGGGTCTGGGAGTCCACTCATTCATCAAGGTCAGCCAGGTCATCGACTATGATCGACAGGCCCTGTCCGAGGTCGCCGGACACATCGGTGTACTCGCCGACGGCGAACAGCTGCCGGCGCACGGCCGCGCTGTCGACATCAGGTTCGAGGAGTAGAGATGCGCTGTCCGTTCTGCCGCGAGTCCGATTCGCGGGTCGTCGACTCGCGGACCAGCGAAGACGGCGCCGCGATCCGCCGGCGCCGGCAGTGCCGTCACTGCGGTCGCCGCTTCACCACGATGGAGGCCACGAGCCTGTCGGTGATCAAACGCTCCGGAGTCACCGAGGAGTTCTCTCGTCAGAAGATCATGTCGGGTGTGCGCAAAGCCTGCCAGGGACGTCCGGTCAGCGACGATGATCTCGCGAAGCTCGCACAGCGGGTGGAGGAGAACATCCGGTCGCGCGGAATCGCGGAGATCGACGCCGATGAAGTGGGTCTGTCGATCCTCGAACCGCTGCGGGAGCTCGACCAGGTCGCGTACCTGCGCTTCGCCAGCGTCTATCAGGGATTCGACTCGCTCGAAGACTTCGAGGCCGCGATCGACTCGCTGCGTGCCGATGCGCTGCTGCAGTCCGGTCAGACCCGCGAACCCACCCCCGACGACTTCGCCGACTGAGCGACTGACGTCGGCGCGTGACCGGATCCTGAGACTGCTGAGATTTCTGTCGGAAATCTCCGTTTCGAGTACCGCGGTACAGAAATAGTTGTGTAGTATTGAACGTGCGCGCTACGGCGCGCGGCCGCTTGCGGTTCGGAGGGGAAGCCGAACCCAAGCGGCCTTTCACATTCACCCCTATTTGCTACCTGACGGCGGC
>NZ_JAJB01000024.1:0-72284 GCF_000583215.1 Brevibacterium sp. VCM10 | reverse complement strand
AGGTTGCTGCGCCGCCGTCAGGTAGTGTGGGAGGGGTCTCGGCGGTCGGATTGGACTTGCCGGGAAAGACTTAGTTAGACTTGAACTACCCAAGACCGTCGGTCTCTGTGGAATCATCAGAATTCGCAATCGAATCCCGATGCCCGCAGACGAAGACTCCTAGTGAGTGACCCGCGCAGGTGAGCTCGAGATTCTTCCGTCAGGTTCCGTATGGAATCAGGCGGCCAAGCGTTTCACGCCTACCTGCGTGGAGCGCTTTTTCTGTTGTCGGGACAGACCGGACGACTTATGAAAGGAACACCATGGCGAGGCCAGACAAGGCAGCCGCAGTCGAGGAGATCAAACAGCAGTTTGAGAACTCCGACGCTGTGTTGCTGACCGAGTACCGCGGTCTCACCGTCGCGCAGATGAAAGAACTGCGCGTCTCTCTCGGTGAGAACGTCAGCTACGCCGTGGTAAAGAACACGCTGACCAAGATTGCAGCCAAGGAAGCCGGAATCGCCGGTCTCGATGAGCACCTCAATGGGCCCACCGCGATCGCGTTCATCAACGGCGAACCACCTGAGGCTGCCAAGGCTCTGCGTAACTTTGCCAAGGCGAACGACAAGCTCGTGGTGAAGGGCGGCTACTTCGATGGAGCCGCACTCAGCCCCGAACAGGTCAACCAGCTCGCCGACCTCGAATCCCGCGAAGTGCTGCTTGCAAAGGCAGCCGGTGCCATGAAGGCAAGCCTCCACCAGGCGGCTTACCTCTTCACCGCTCCGCTGGTCAAGGCCGTGCGCACTGTCGATGCCCTCCGCGAGAAGCAGGACGACGCTCCTGCTTCCGACGCCTGAGCATCACCCCAAACCGAACCGGTCACTGATCGTGACCAAAACAGGAAGGACTAGCCACCATGGCTAAGCTCACCACCGACGAGCTCCTCGAGGCTTTCAAGGAGCTCACCCTCATCGAACTGTCCGAGTTCGTCAAGAAGTTCGAAGAAGAGTTCGACGTCGAGGCTGCCGCTCCGGCCGCCGTTGCCGCTGCCCCTGCAGCCGGTGGCGCAGACGCCGCTCCCGCTGAAGAGCAGACCGAATTCGACGTCATCCTCGAATCGGCCGGCGAGAAGAAGGTTCCCGTCATCAAGGAAGTCCGTGGACTCACCTCCCTCGGACTCAAGGAAGCCAAGGACCTCGTCGACGGAGCTCCCAAGGCCGTCCTCGAAGGCGCTTCGAAGGAAGACGCCGAGAAGGCCAAGGAAACCCTCGAGGCTGCCGGCGCCACCGTCACCCTCAAGTGATTTCCTGAGCAGCAGCCTGCCTGCTGCCTGAGGTTGAGACCCCCACACTCTGCTGTGGGGGTCTTTCTCATGCCGCTGACGTCAGCGTCTGACCTGAGCGAGGCAGACAATTCTGGGAATCCCCGCACAGAACTATTACTCTTGACTGGTGCCCTCGACGACAACCATCGAAGACGAGCTCCTCGCCGGCCTGCGTTCTCGCCTGCAGTCGGCGTGGGCGACCGATCCGCTTTTCATCGATCCCATCATCGCCGGCGGCCTGAGCCGCAATCAGCTCGATGGCATCGAACTCGCGGCGACTGAGGCAGCGGAGTCCGATCTCCCCTTCTTCATTGCAGTTCTTCCCGACCAGCCGGACGGCCCGGGCAACTTCGAGGCCTGGGGCAGATTCACCTCGAGCTTGGCTCAGACGATGTACGAGGACTCCGAAGCCGACCAGGTCCTTGTGCTCTTCGCCACCGCTGGTGGCGGATCCAGGTCATGGCCGTATCTCGTCTCCGAGCTCGGCCCGGTCATTCCCCGCGGAGGAGGCGGCCTGACGCGATCGGCCACCGACGACTTCCTCCCGGTCGAGCTCAATGTGCACTACCAGATGCAGATCCTGCGGGCAGCCGCTGCCGGCAATCCGATTCCGGAACCTCCGCAGTTCGATCCCAGGGACGTCGGGCAGTCCAGCGGGGACTACATCGCCAGGTGGGGGCTCGACGAAGGCGCCCCCGATATGCTGGTCATGGGAGCCGCCGCGGTGGCCGCAGGAGCACTCACCACCTGGGTGCTCGCGCGGCGCCGTCGCTATGCGTGGAGAACCGAACTGACCACGGAGCCGGAACTGACGAAGCGCTTCGACCTGCGCTCCAGGGTTGTGCGCATCGGCGAGAAGCTGCCCGAACCCGAGACCGCCGACGATGCGGTGTGGCGACTCTACGCGCGGGGTCGCCGCGTCCAGGAGGCGGTGGCGGCGATCACTCATACCCAGCCTGATTGGGCGACGGCAGAGGATTTCTCGCATCGGATGGCGATTCACTGTCTGAGTCGGACTGACAGATGGATCCGTCGACGTCTGCGCGATCGAGGCGATGCCGAGGAGCCGCTGTTCTGCTTCTTCATGCCCAGTCATACCGGCAGCATCGAACCCGTCGCATGGAGGCAGAAGGGGACGGCGCTGACGGTCCATGCCTGTGACCGGTGCCGAAGCGACCTGACGACCGGTCACGAGCCGGAGACGCTGATGGTGCCCAGACGTCCCGGCGCCACGAGAGTCAAGCCGGTACCCTATTTTCTGCGCGACGACGCGTACTCCAACAGCGGATTCGGCAGCTTCCAGCCACTCGAGGCCGCGGTCGTGTCGGGGACTCCGACAGCCGACGCGACAGAGACCGAGGCGAGATGAGTCAGCGCAGCGCAGCCAGGAAGAAGGTCGCCGATGGCGGCCCCGGTCCGCTCCGACTCGGGATCGCGGCACTGCTTTTCCTCGCCGTCGTCGTCGGAGCGACGGCATTGAGCCATTCCCTGTTCGACGATGCCAGAGACACTCGGATCGCCGAGGCCGACAGCGGTCAGCCCCGAGTCGACAGCGTCTATTCGGATCGCATAGAGAGTCAGTACGATTCCGACTACGACCGCTCCCGGTATCAGGAGATCGCGCACGCCTTCGAGAAAGATCCGGTCTGGGTCGATGATTACCTCGCGTTCGAGATGCGTGATGAGGATCTCGACGACATCCACGAGGCGATCGAGAAGACTCGCACACCGATCTATGTGGCCTTCCTGGCCGCCACAGAACTCGATGACACCGACGGCCAAGCCGAACTGCTGGCCAATCGCATCATCGCCGAGGTGCCCGACGACGAGGCCACCGTGCTGGTCATCGGCGACAATCGAGAGGCGGTGGCGAACAAGGGAATCTCACGGGAGATCGTCGATCGCCCCGACACACTCGACGACGATCATCTGTCCCAGGTCGGGCTGACCTACGTCCGGGCCCTGCTCTCGGCACCGATCGAAGAGGAGAACTTCGGCTACGGTGCTTCGTTCGACCGCAGCGGCAACGCGATCGTGGTCAACGAGAAGGACGACGAGGCGGATCCTCGGGCATTGCGCTATTCCGTCGGCGGCGCGGTGGGCGGAGCCGTGATCGGACTGCTCATCGGCGGCGGTCTGGCAGTGGGCGGGATCTCCGGCTACCGGATCTGGCGCAGACGCCAGCTGACTCTCCAGTCCGAACCGCAGACACAGGATCAGACACAGGATCAGAGGAAATGAGCCAGAACGACGTGGACGCAGAGCAGATCGCGCAATCTCTGAAGACCGACCCGATCTATATCGACCCGGCGGTCGCAGACACCCTTGACGGACGTCTCCTCGACAAGGCCGAGGCCACGGTCAAGGAGCTCGACTTCGATGTCTACGTGGTCGCAGTGGATGCCGAACACGGTAGCATCGATCGAGAGATGCTTGAGCAGATCAAGGTCCTCAACGGGTCCGAAGGCTCATTCGTCATGATCGACGACGGCACAGCCATCGCCGTCGACACCTATTTCACCGATGCGCACCACGACAAGGAGAAGGAAGTCGTGGACCAGCAGCTCAATGCCCACGACGAATGGAACACCTCCACCCCGTCGGTGTCCAAACTCAACATCCTCCTCGACCTCTATGAGGATCCTCAGGAGCACGTCGAGTCCGGCGACACTGGTGCAGAGCAGCAGCCGGGCAGCGACGTGATTCAGGACACCGGCAGCGGCGGATTCGCTCCACTCTTCCTGGGCGGTTCGATCCTTGTCCTCGCCCTCGTCATCGGCGGCATCTTCATCTTTCGCTCGATGCGAGCCAAAGCGGCCGAGGCGCGCAGACGGGATCGGTTCAGACTGCCCATCTCGCTGCTGCACAGAGTCGATCATCTGCAGCGCAGCGCTCTCCGTGAGGACATCAACTCCGAAGCCACGGAACTGGCGTCGTCTCTGGACCAGCTGCGCACCGATGATCTCAGTTCGGCCGAACTCACCCAGGTGGAGAGGGCGTTCGATGCCTATTATGAAGCGAGGTCGATCGTCGATGACGAAGCGGCCGAACGCATTGACCTCGCCGGCGCCATGGTGCTGCTGCGGCAGGCTCGACGCGAGATCGGTCTGGCCGGCCAGAGCAGGGGAGCCCGGTCGAGCAGGCCCGAGAGCCTGTGTACGGTCAATCCGCTGCACGGTGAAGCGAGGACGACTTCACCGGTGTCGGTCGGAGCCCGGGCGGTGCGCGTGCCGGTGTGTTCCGCCTGCGAAGGCGATCTGCGAGGCGGCAGAGACCTGCAGTGGATCTTCGACAAGGGCAGGCCGTACATCGAGGCCGAGAGTGTGTGGGCCGAGACTCTGTTCGGAGCCATCGGGGGAAACCTCGTGACCGCACTGAAATCGCTGCCACCCCGTTGAGGACGCTGAGAATCAGAACAGACGGACTTGACGAGGCACCGCACGATCGTGATCGCCGGGCATGACACGGCCCGGCAGAGCCACCTCGGAGTCGCCCTGATCGCTGCGCATCCCTTCGAGGTCGGCGAGCTGACGGGTGACGAAATCACGGTCGACCGGGACTCCGTGACCGGGGACGAAGACGTTCGCCTCGGCAAAGGACAGCAGGGTCCGCAGGCTCGCCGCCCATTCGCTCAGCGAGGAGTCGGCGCCGGCCTGCGGGGGATCGGCCTCCTCGACGAGGTCACCGGTGAACACGATCCCGAGCTCGGGAAGCCGGACGACGAGATCGGCGGTCGAATGCCCGCCGAGGACGTGGAATTCGACCGGGCAGCCGCCGAGATCCAAGGTGCCCGCCTCACCGGGGGACGCATCGACGGGGGAGACGTCGACGACGAGTTCGGTGGGATCGGTCGGCAGCTGCCGGCGGTACTCGCTCGGCTCATCGCCCCGGCTGATCGCATCGAGCGCGATCCACGCGCTCGCCTCCTGATCGGCGGCGAACGCATAGGACGCGTGGACGGTCGACACTCCCGACGAGACCGCCTCGGCGGCGCCGAAGAAATGATCCCAGTGATCGTGGGTGAGCACGAGATCGATATCCTGCCCGCCCTCTCCCGCGATCTCCTCGCCGAGGCGGCCCGCCCGTTCCAGCAGGTGTGCCGCAGCCGCGGGGCCGGGTCCGGCATCGACGAGCAGGGTGCGATCGGAGCCGACGATGATCCCGCAATTGACTTTCGCGGGAGAGAAGGTGAGGAGATGCACGTGTGTCATGCCCGCAGTCTAGAATGTCTGTCACCGGCTGTCGCGCAGCCGGGCACACGACGGCAGACGATCACACGGTGGCCGACGTTGCCGTCGGGCGGTGGGATGTGTCGAGAATCCGCATGGAGCTCACACGGGACAAGGTCGGCGTCCTCGACGGTCAGGGAGTGGCTTCGCCGAGGCGGCCGCCGATGTGGGGCGGTCCGTGGAAGAAGATCCACGACTGACAGAATTCGATGTTGCCAGGCTTGACCTGATGCTATAAGATTGATATTTGCATCGTTCTGCCTGTGGTGTGCCTTCATATAGCGGTGGGCACAGCATTTTCACTCAAGTGAACCATGCCGACGCCGGGAGTCGAAATCTGACACACCCCGTGGACGTCGCCGGAGCGAGTGGGCAGACGAAGTATCAGATGGTGAAGCACTCGGAAGGAACCAATTGGCCGCCGCCAACGACAACACCAGGACCGCTAATCCCCCCAAGAGAATTTCCTTCGCGAAGATTCGCGAGCCCCTCGAGGTTCCCGATCTGCTCGGTCTGCAGACGGACAGCTTCGACTGGCTGATCGGATCGGAGGCGTGGCAGGACCGCGTCGCCGAGGCCATCGAGATCGGGGACGACTCCGTCGCCACCACCTCGGGTCTCGAAGACATCTTCGAAGAGATCTCGCCGATCGAAGACTTCGGCGGATCCATGTCGCTGTCATTCCGCGAGCACCGGTTCGAAGCTCCCAAGTACTCGATCGATGAGTGCAAGGAACGCGATATGACCTACTCGGCGCCGCTGTATGTCACCGCCGAGTTCATGAACAACAACACGGGCGAGATCAAGAGCCAGACCGTGTTCATGGGTGACTTCCCCCTCATGACGGACAAGGGCACCTTCATCGTCAATGGCACCGAGCGCGTCGTCGTCTCCCAGCTCGTGCGTTCGCCCGGCGCCTACTTCGAGTCCAGCGTCGACAAGACCACGGACAAGGACATCTTCTCCGCGAAGATCATCCCGTCCCGCGGTGCCTGGCTGGAATTCGAGGTCGATAAGCGCGACCAGGTCGGTGTGCGCCTCGACCGCAAGCGCAAGCAGTCCGTGACGGTTCTGCTCAAGGCCCTCGGCTGGTCCGAAGCGAAGATCCTCGAGGAGTTCGGCGAGTTCGAATCGATCCGCGAGACGATGGCCAAGGACACCGTCACCACGCAGGACGAAGCGCTGCTCGACATCTACAAGAAGCTGCGCCCGGCAGAGCCCGCGACCGCTGAGGCCGCCCGCAACCTGCTCAACAACCTGTACTTCAACCCGAAGCGCTACGACCTGGCCAAGGTCGGCCGCTACAAGGTCAACCGCAAGCTCGGCGTCGAAGCTCCGCTGTCGGACTCGGTGCTCTCCACCGACGACATCGTCGCCACCATCCGGTACCTCGTGTCGCTGCACGCCGGAGTGGACACGGCCAAGGGCACCCGCGACGGCGAAGAGGTCGAGATCAGCGTCAAGCTCGATGACATCGATCACTTCGGCAACCGTCGCATCCGCGCCGTCGGTGAGCTCATCGAGAACCAGATCCGCACCGGCCTGTCCCGGATGGAGCGCGTCGTGCGTGAGCGCATGACGACTCAGGACGTCGAGGCGATCACCCCGCAGACCCTGATCAACATCCGCCCCGTGGTGGCTGCGATCAAGGAGTTCTTCGGCACCTCTCAGCTCTCCCAGTTCATGGATCAGAACAACCCGCTCGCGGGTCTGACCCACAAACGCCGTCTCTCCGCACTGGGACCGGGCGGCCTCTCGCGTGACCGTGCCGCCATGGAAGTCCGTGACGTGCACCCCTCACACTACGGCCGCATGTGCCCGATCGAGACCCCTGAAGGTCCGAACATCGGTCTGATCGGTTCGCTGGCGTCCTACGCTCGGATCAACCCCTTCGGCTTCATCGAGACGCCTTACCGCAAGGTCATCGACGGAGTCGTGACCGATGAGACGCAGTACCTGACCGCCGATGACGAACTCGAGTTCAACATCGCCCAGGCCAACGCACCGCTGACCGACGACCAGCGCTTCGCCGAGGTCGAGGTCCTGGCCCGTCCGAAGGGCGGCGGCGGTGAGGCCGAGCTGGTCCAGCACGACCAGATCGACTTCATGGACGTCTCCGCACGTCAGATGGTGTCTGTGGCTTCGGCGCTGATTCCGTTCCTCGAGCACGACGACGCCAACCGCGCCCTCATGGGTGCGAACATGCAGCGTCAGGCCGTGCCGCTGGTGATGGCCGAATCCCCGGTCGTGGGCACCGGCATGGAATACCGTGCCGCCGTCGACGCCGGCGATGTCATCACCGCCGAGAAGTCCGGTGTCATCACCGAGGTCTCGGCCGACTTCGTCACGGTGCTCGCCGACGACGGAACCCAGCTGACCTACAAGGCTGCGAAGTTCAAGCGCTCGAACCACGGCACCTCGTACAACCAGCGCATCCTCGTCGACGAGGGCGACCGCGTCGAAGCCGGCACAGTCCTCGCCGACGGACCGTCCACCGAGAACGGTGAGATGGCTCTGGGCAAGAACCTCCTCGTGGCATTCATGTCGTGGGAAGGCTACAACTACGAGGATGCGATCATCCTCTCCCAGCGCCTCGTCCAGGACGATGTGCTCTCTTCGATCCACATCGAGGAGCACGAGGTCGATGCGCGCGACACCAAGCTCGGTGCCGAAGAGATCACTCGGGACATCCCGAACATCTCGCCCGACGCCCTGGCCGATCTCGACGATCGCGGAATCATCCGCATCGGCGCCGAGGTCACCGACGGCGACATCCTCGTCGGCAAGGTCACCCCGAAGGGTGAGACCGAGCTGACACCGGAAGAGCGCCTGCTGCGCGCGATCTTCGGAGAGAAGTCCCGAGAGGTCCGTGACACTTCGCTGCGCGTTCCCCACGGCGAGATCGGCACCGTCATCGGTGTGCGCGTATTCGACCGTGAGGACGACGACGAGCTCTCACCCGGCGTCAACCAGATGGTCCGCGTCTACGTGGCTCAGCGCCGCAAGATCACCATCGGTGACAAGATGGCCGGTCGTCACGGAAACAAGGGCGTCATCTCAACGATCCTGCCGGTCGAGGACATGCCGTTCCTCGCCGACGGCACTCCCGTCGACGTCATCCTCAACCCGCACGGTGTTCCCCGTCGTATGAACATCGGTCAGGTCTTCGAAATCCACCTCGGATGGATCTCGAAGCAGGGCTGGAAGATCGAAGGCAACCCCGAGTGGGCCGCCGAGCTGCCCGAGGCCGCTCGCGAAGCCGATGCCGGCACCAACCTGGCCACCCCGGTCTTCGACGGTGCACACGAGCAGGAGCTGCGCGGACTGCTGGATTCGACGACCCCGAACCGCGATGGGGACCGCCTCATCGACTCCTCGGGCAAGGCCCAGCTGTTCGACGGCCGCTCCGGAGAGCCGTTCCCGTACCCGATCTCGGTCGGCTACATGTACATGCTCAAGCTCCACCACCTCGTCGACGACAAGATCCACGCGCGTTCGACCGGACCGTACTCGATGATCACCCAGCAGCCGCTCGGTGGTAAGGCGCAGTTCGGTGGTCAGCGCTTCGGTGAGATGGAAGTCTGGGCCCTCGAGGCCTACGGTGCCGCCTACACCCTGCAGGAGCTTCTGACGATCAAGTCCGACGACATCCCAGGCCGTGTGAAGGTCTACGAAGCCATCGTCAAGGGCGAGAACCTGCCCGATCCGGGCATCCCGGAATCGTTCAAGGTCCTCATCAAGGAGATGCAGTCCCTGTGCCTCAACGTCGAAGTCCTGTCTTCCGACGGAGGCCATGTCGAGATGGGCGAGTCGGAGGACGAGGTCTACCGCGCAGCCGAAGAGCTCGGCATCGACCTCTCCCGCCGCGAAGCACAGACCGTAGAAGAAGTCTGAGGACTTCCACTTCAACCGACACAACTTTTTGATGAACGATTCGTTCATCGCCAGGAAAGAGGATTTACGTGCCTGACGTCAATTTCTTTGATGAACTGCGCATCGGTCTTGCCACCACGGAGAACATCCGCGGGTGGTCACACGGTGAGGTGAAAAAGCCTGAGACCATCAACTACCGCACCCTGAAGCCGGAGAAGGACGGACTCTTCTGCGAGAAGATCTTCGGCCCCACCCGTGACTGGGAGTGCGCCTGCGGAAAGTACAAGCGAGTCCGCTTCAAGGGCATCATCTGCGAACGCTGCGGCGTCGAGGTGACCCGTGCCAAGGTGCGCCGTGAGCGGATGGGCCACCTCGAGCTCGCCGCTCCCGTCACCCACATCTGGTACTTCAAGGGCGTGCCCTCGCGTCTGGGCTACCTGCTGGACCTGGCTCCGAAGGACCTCGAGAAGGTCATCTACTTCGCGGCCTACATGATCACCTCGGTCGACGAGGATTCCCGTCACCGTGATCTGCCCAGCCTGCAGAACAAGATCGACGTCGAGAAGCAGCAGATCGGCACCCGCCGTGACGCCGACATCGACCGTCGTGCCAAGAAGCTCGAAGAGGATCTCGCCGCACTCGAGGCCGAAGGCGGAACCGCCCAGGCCAAGAAGAAGCTGCGCGACACCGCCGAGAAGGAAATGGACAAGCTGCGCAAGAACGCCGACCGCGAGGTCGACCGTATCGAGCAGGTGTGGGACAGGTTCAAGAACCTCAAGGTCAACGACCTCGAAGGTGACGAGAGCCTGTACCGCGAGATGTTCCACCGCTTCGGCCTGTACTTCACCGGTGCCATGGGTGCCGAGGCGATCCAGAAGCGCCTCATCGACTTCGATCTCGAAGGCGAAGCGGAGAAGCTGCGTGAGCTCATCGCCACCGGCAAGGGACAGCGCAAGACCCGTGCACTCAAGCGGCTCAAGGTCGTCAACGCGTTCCTGACCACCGACAACAACCCCGAGGGCATGGTCCTCGACGTCGTCCCGGTGATCCCGCCGGAGCTGCGCCCGATGGTGCAGCTCGACGGTGGACGCTTCGCGACCTCGGACCTCAACGACCTCTACCGTCGCGTCATCAACCGCAACAACCGCCTCAAGCGTCTGCTCGACCTCGGTGCTCCCGAGATCATCGTCAACAACGAGAAGCGGATGCTGCAGGAGGCCGTGGACTCGCTGTTCGACAACGGACGTCGCGGACGTCCGGTGACCGGACCGGGCAACCGCCCGCTCAAGTCGCTGTCGGACATGCTCAAGGGCAAGCAGGGACGCTTCCGTCAGAACCTGCTCGGCAAGCGTGTGGACTACTCGGGCCGTTCGGTCATCGTCGTCGGTCCGCAGCTGCACCTGCACCAGTGCGGTCTGCCGAAGACCATGGCTCTCGAGCTGTTCAAGCCCTTCGTGATGAAGCGCCTGGTCGATCTCAACCACGCTCAGAACATCAAGTCGGCCAAGCGCATGGTCGAGCGCCAGCATCCGCAGGTGTGGGACGTCCTCGAAGAGGTCATCACCGAACACCCCGTGCTGCTCAACCGTGCACCGACCCTGCACCGCCTGGGCATCCAGGCGTTCGAGCCGCAGCTCATCGAGGGTAAGGCCATCCAGCTACACCCGCTCGTCTGCTCGGCGTTCAACGCTGACTTCGACGGTGACCAGATGGCTGTGCACCTGCCGCTGAGCCCCGAGGCGCAGGCCGAGGCCCGCATCCTCATGCTCTCGGCCAACAACATCCTCAAGCCCTCGGACGGCAAGCCCGTGACCATGCCTTCGCAGGATATGATCATCGGTCTGTTCCACCTCACCTCCGAGCGCAAGGGACTGCCCGGCGAGGGACGCGCATTCTCCGGAATGGGCGAAGCCATCATGGCCTTCGACCGCGGAGAGCTCGACCTGGGCTCGCCGATCACCATCCGCCTCGATGACGTCGTTCCCAACGGCGACATGGAGCTTCCCGAAGGCTGGGAGGCCGGCGACCCGCTCGACGTGCAGACCACTCTGGGTCGCGCGACGTTCAACGAGTACCTGCCTGCCGACTATGCGTTCGTGAACTCGACGATCGACAAGAAGGCACTGAGCCGGATCGTCAACCACCTGGCCGAGGAATACCCGAAGGTCGAGGTCGCACAGACGCTGGACAACTTCAAGGCCGGCGGCTTCTACTGGGCCACCCGCTCGGGCATCACCATTGCGATGTCGGACGTCGTCTCACCCGAGGCGAAGACCGAGATCATCGACAACGCCGAAGTCATCGACACGAAGGTTCAGCAGCAGTACGAACTCGGTGCCCTGACCGATGACGAGCGCCGCAACGAGCTCGTCAAGCTGTGGACGGAGACGACCGAGAAGGTCGACCAGATCATGCGCACGAATTTCCCCGAGGAGAACTCGGTGCTGCGTCTGGTCGAGTCCGGTGCATCCGGCAACTGGATGCAGGTGCGTCAGCTGGCCGGTATGCGTGGTCTGGTGACGAACCCGCAGGGTGAGATCATTCCGCGTCCGATCGTGTCGAACTACCGTGAGGGACTCGCAGTGCTCGAGTACTTCATCGCCTCGCACGGTGCACGTAAGGGCCTGGCCGATACCGCTCTGCGTACCGCTGACTCCGGTTACCTGACCCGTCGTCTCGTCGACGTCTCGCAGGATGTCATCATCCGCGCGGCAGAGGCCGAGTCGAACAAGGGCATCACCCTGCCGATCGCCGAACGCGATCACGAGGGCAACCTGGTTCCGCACGAGTATGCCGAGACCACCGTCTACGGTCGTCTCACCGTCTCCGACGTCACCGACGCCGAGGGCAATGTGCTCCTGCCGGCGAAGTCCGATGTCACCGGCGCTGTGGTGGACATGCTTGTGGCCAACGGCATCGAAGAGCTTAAGGTCCACTCCGTGCTGACTGCCGATTCCGATGCGCAGATCTCCGCCGAGCACTACGGTCGCTCGATGGCGACCGGTCAGCTCGTCGACATCGGCGAGGCCATCGGCACCGTCGCTGCCCAGTCGATCGGTGAGCCCGGTACCCAGCTGACGATGCGTACGTTCCACACCGGTGGTGCCGCCGCATCGACCGGCGATATCACGCAGGGTCTGCCGCGTGTGACCGAGCTCTTCGAAGCTCGCACGCCGAAGGGCTTCGCCCCCATCGCCGAGGCGACCGGACGGGCGAAGATCGACGACAGCCGCAAGACCCGCTTCGTCATCATCACCCCCGATGACGGCAGCGAGGAGATCGAGCACGCAGTGTCCAAGCGTGCCCGTCTCATGGTCGAGGACGGCCAGCACGTCAAGGCCGGAGAGCAGCTCATCGTCGGTGCCGTCGATCCGAAGCAGGTGCTGCGCATCCGCGGTCGCCGTGAGGCCGAGCGCTTCCTCGTCGAGGAGGTTCAGAAGGTCTACCGTTCGCAGGGTGTGGGCATCCACGACAAGCACATCGAGGTCATCGTGCGGCAGATGCTGCGTCGCGTGACCGTGATCGAGTCGGGCGACACGAACCTGCTGCCCGGTGAGCTCGTCGACCGCGGCCGCTACCAGGCGGAGAACCGTCGTGTGGTCGCCGAAGGCGGCCAGCCTGCCTCGGCTCGTGACGAGCTGATGGGCATCACGAAGGCTTCGCTGGCCACCGAGTCGTGGCTGTCGGCCGCATCCTTCCAGGAGACCACCCGCGTCCTCACCGAGGCGGCCATGGAAGGCAAGTCCGATACGCTCATGGGGCTGAAGGAGAACGTCATCCTCGGTAAGCTCATCCCTGCCGGCACCGGCCTGCAGACCCACCGCAACCTCGTGGTGGAGCCGACCGAAGAGGCCAAGGCCGAGATGTTCACCAACAGCTACGGCGACTTCTATGCGGGCATCGGCGCCGATTCCGGCTCCGCCATCCCGCTGGAGGACTACGACTACGGTGCGTTCAGCTGAGACTGAACGGCTGAGTCGCAGCGTCTGAGAGAGGCACGCGAAGAGGGGCGTCCACCACACGGTGGATGCCCCTCTCGTCATTCACGCGGCGACATCGAGAAACGGGTGGAGTGTCGAAACACGGGTGTGTGCGCCCGTGTCTCGACACTTCACCCGTTTCTCGGTGAAGCTCTCGCAATCACTCAGCCGAAGAGCACCTGTGCCTCTTCCCAGCGATGCAGCGGCACTGACTTGAGACTGTCGACGGCCGATGACATCTCGACCGAGACGATGTCCGTGCCCTTGAGGCTGGCCATCTTGCCCCAGTGCCCGTGCTGGGCGAGGTCGGCTGCCGCCATGCCCAACCGGGTCGACAGGACCCGGTCGTACGCGGTGGGGGAGCCGCCTCGCTGCAGGTGCCCGAGGATCGTCGCCCGAGATTCGATACCGGTGATCTCCTCGATCTTCGGGGCCAGGTAGTTCGCGATCCCGCCGAGGCGGACCCGTCCCTTGTTGTCGACGCCGTGGTCGGCGACCTGTGAGTCGAAGCCTTCGGGAATGAATCCTTCGGCGACGACGACGATGGGTGCGCGTCCGCGGTCCCTGGCCGAGCGCACCCAGCCCGAGATCTGATCGAAGGAGACGGGGAACTCGGGCATGAGGATCGCGTGTGCGCCTGCCGCCATGCCGGCGTGCAGCGCGATCCATCCGACATTGCGTCCCATGACCTCGATGACCATGCAGCGGTGGTGGGACTCTGCGGTGGTGCGCAGCCGGTCGATGGCCTCGGTGGCGATGGACTGGGCGGTGTCGAAGCCGAAGGTGTAGTCCGTGTTGCCGAGGTCGTTGTCGATGGTCTTGGGCACGCCGACGATGTGCAGGCCCTCTTCATGGACCAGCCGTGAGGCGCCGGCCAAGGTGCCTTCGCCGCCGATGGCGATGAGCGAATCGATGCCGTGGGCGGCCATGACCTCCCGCATCCGCTCGGGTCCGCCGTCCTCATAGGGGTGGGTGCGGGAGGTGCCGAGGATGGTTCCGCCGCGTCCGGACAGTCCGCGCACGTCGAGCATGGTCATATCGAACATGTCGTCGTCGAGCAGACCCCGCCAGCCGTCGCGGATGCCGACGAACTCCGCGTCATAGGCGCGGATGCCTTTGCGGACGATGCCGCGGATGACAGCGTTGAGGCCCGGGCAGTCGCCTCCCGAGGTGAGTACACCGATCTTCATTCCAGTTGACCCTGATCCTTTTCTCGATAGCCTTTCGCGAGCCGGACGTCGTGTCCGGCCATGAGGGAGAATCCCTTGAGGATCACGGTCCCGTTGGACCCGTCACCCTGCGCGGATCGGCGGACCTCATTGCCCGCCATGATGTTGATGGTCTCGTCGCGGATGCGCACTCCCGGCGGCACGAAGATGTCGTTGCCGGCCCACATCGCATACGAGTTCAGTTCGACGGTCACCCCGGGACCCATGACTTCGCACAGGTCGATGTTGTCACCGCCCATGAGGGCGTAGGTGGTGACCTCGGCGGTGCCGGGAGGCACGTCGAGCTGACGTCCGGACATGATGGCCACGGAGTTCATCGGCGAAGCCGATCCCGGTTCCGCAGCCGGGGAGAGTTCGCTCGGTCCGCGCCGCTGCAGCTGGGAGCCCGGATCTGTGGGACCAGGTGTCCGGCCGGTCTGGCGGGCGAGCTTCCGGTGGAGCGAGTCGCCCTCGGGGAGGTCGTCGATGAGAGGGATGAGCTCGTCGAGGAATTTCGCTCCGATCGCGTCATCCTGTCGCTGCGCCGTCTCCTCGGGATCGAGGCGGCCGTTCGTCACGGCATCGGTGATCACTGAGAGGACATCGTCGCGGTCCTGGTCCGAGGCGCGGATGCGCCGCTGAGGAGGAGAGGAGTCGTCGTCGGCCATGGTGCCCAGTGTAGCGGTCTTCACATCTGCGAGCAGGGAGGACTGTCGTGACGAGGACTCCACAGCAGAGCCACAGGTTCGACCAATGCTGGGCCTATCGACCGCAGCGAATGTGGAGGGCATGAGACATGAGAGCAGCGCCTGGCGGCAGCCGGAGACGCAGACAGCAGACACGACCATCCGACCGACCACGACTGTCGACCTCGTCGTCCCGGTGTACAACGAGGAGGCCTCGCTGGCCGCCTCGATCGAGACCCTCTTGGCCGTCGAACCCGCCCGCGGCTCCGAGGTCACGATCATCATCGCCGACAATGCGAGCACCGATGAGACTCCGATCATCGCTGCGACCCTGGCGGCGACGCATCCGCAGGTCGAGTACGTCCGCCTCGAACAGAAGGGCCGCGGTCGCGCATTGAACCAGGTGTGGCAGGCCTCGTCGGCGGACGTCGTCGCCTACACTGACGTGGATCTGGCCACAGACATCCGCGTCCTCGACCCGATGGTCGAGATCATCCGGTCGGGCCTGGCCGATGTCGCCATCGCCTCGCGCCTGCAGCCCGGTGTTGCGGTCGAACGCGGGATCAGACGCGAGATCATCTCCCGCTGCTACAACCGTCTGCTCAAGCTCAGCCTCGGCGTCGGGTTCAGCGACGCCCAATGCGGTTTCAAAGCGCTGTCGGCACGGGCAGCGAAGGAACTGCTGCCGCAGGTCGAGGATTCCGAGTGGTTCTTCGACACTGAGCTGCTCGCGCGCGTCGAGTGGGCCGGGTACCGCATCCACGAGTTCGGCACGGACTGGACGGACGACCCGGACTCCTCCGTCGACGTGGTCAGCACGGCGTGGAAGGACATCAAGGGCATCGTCCGGCTGCGCACCGGCGGACGCACACGGGTCAGTCACGAAGTCCCCGCACCGAACACCGGAGCACAGATCCTCCACTTCATCGACGTCGGGATCATCAGCACCGTGCTCTACGCAGTGCTGTTCCTCCTCGGCATCCAATTCGTCTCGGAACCCGCGGCGAACATCCTTGCGCTGCTCCTTTCGACGATTGCGAACACGGCTCTCAACCGGGGCCACACCTTCGGGGTGAGATCTCCGCACCGCCGCCTGACCTCCCAAGTGAAGGGCTTGGCGGCCTTCGGCCTGTGCCTGGCATTCACCTCGGCGGGTCTGGCCGTCGCCGACGGATTCACCGGGCCGTGGGCGACCGTCGGCACCCTCGCAGTGCTGACGGCGGCGAACCTCGCCGCCACGGTGGTCCGGTTCGTGCTCATGCGCACATGGGTCTTCGCCCGTGGTTCCCACCACAGCGCCCACCGGGCGACCACGCCTGCTGCAGCCGGAACGGCAAACCCGAACGAGAAGGACATCGACCATGTCTGAGACCCCCACCCGATATGCCCGCACCCGCGGACTGCGACGGCTCTGGTACCCGATCACACTCACCGTGCTCACACTCGGCACGATCGCGGCCTTCCTCTTCAACCTCACAGCCAACGGCTGGGCGAACTCCTTCTATGCCGCGGCCGTGCAGGCCGGATCGGAGAACTGGGAGGCGTTCCTCTTCGGCTCGCTCGACTCGGCGAACGCGATCACCGTCGACAAACCCCCGGCCTCCCTGTGGCTTATGGCCCTGAGCGCCCGCGTCTTCGGCTTCTCATCATTCTCGATGCTGCTGCCCCAGGTTCTCCTGGCCGGGGTGAGCGTGCTCCTCATCGTCCATTCGCTGCGGCTGAGCCTGCGGTCCCATGTCGGTCCGGGGCTTGAGAAGACCGCCGCGCTGGGTGCCGGTGCGATCTTCGCCGTCTCCCCGGTCGTGGCGATGATGTTCCGGTTCAACAACCCGGACGCGCTGCTGGTGACCTTGATGATCGGTGCGGTCGTCGCGACCCAGCACGCCCTGCGCACGCTCACCGAGGCCCGCCGGCGACGCTCGGCCCGCCGCATCGTCGGCTGGCTTGTCCTCGCTGGAGTCTGCCTCGGGCTGGGCTTCCTGACCAAACAGTTCCAGGTCCTTCTCATCGTCCCCGGGCTCGCTGTGGCCTGGGTGCTCTTCGCCCGCACCTCCTGGCCCCGTCGCCTGCTGTGGCTGCTCGTCCCGCTCGGGTCGATGATCGTCAGCGCCGGCTGGTGGATCGCCCTCGTCGAACTCACCCCCGCCGGCTCCCGCCCCTACGTCGGCGGCTCCCAGTCGAACTCCTTCCTCGAACTCACCTTCGGCTACAACGGCTTCGGACGGCTGACCGGCAACGAGACCGGGTCCGTCGGCGGAGGAGGCGGCGGTCAGGGCGGCGGATGGGGCGAAACGGGAATCACCCGCCTCTTCACCGGCAGCTTCGGCCAGCAGGCGTCGTGGTTCCTGCCCACCGCCTTGTTCCTCCTGGTCGTGACGATCGTTCTCCTCACCCTCGCCGAGGTGGCCCGCCGTCGCCGTGTTCCCACCGTCACGGACGGTGACCAGGGAACCGGCCGTGCGGTGAGCGCGTCCGGCGCAATCGGCACGGGCAGCCTCGGTGCGGGACTGCTCATGTGGGGTGCGTGGCTGATCGTCACGTGGCTCGTGCTGTCGAATATGAACGGGATCGTCCACGAGTACTACACGGTCGCGCTCATTCCCGCGATCGCCGCCGTCATCGGCCTCGCCGTCGCCGTGCTGCTCGCTCGCGACGGATTCCTCCCGCGTCTGCTGCTGGCAGTGGCTTGGGCCCTGACCGGGGCGTGGCAGTTCATCATCAGCTCGCAGATGACCGGGATTCCGAGCATCCTGCGCTGGTGCGTGCTCATCGTCTCGATCCTCGGCGCTCTGGTTCTCATCGTCACCGCGCACCGGCGGTTCGGCACGGCGCTCGCCTCGGTGCTCGTCGCGCTGGCCGTCCTCGGCAGCGCCGCGATTCCGGCTCACCTGGCCGTGCGCACGATCGCCGGGACGACGCAGGGATCGATCGTCACGATCGCCGGCACGAGCGCAGGTCTGGGCGGTGGACCCGGCGGTGGCGGAATGCCCGGCGGAGGAGCCGGGCCGGGCGGCGGCACGGATGGTACGCCCGGCGGGGCAGGCAATTCCGAAGCCGGCAGGGGCGGCACCGGCAGAGGCGGCGCCGGCGGCGGAGGCGGAATGGGCGGTCTGCTGGGCGCCTCCGACCCTTCGGACGAACTCACTCAGCTGCTCGAACAGGATGCCGCGGACTACACGTGGGTGGCGGCGACGACGGGGGCGAACCAGGCGGCGGGATACCAGCTCGCGCTCGAAGAGCCGGTGATGGCGATCGGCGGGTTCAACGGCACCGATCCGTCGCCGACCCTCGCCGAGTTCAAACAGCTCGTGGCCGACGGCACAATCCACTACTACATCGCATCGGGCTCCGGCGGGCAAGGTCCCGGCGGGGGCTCGGACTCTGCCTCATCCCAGATCGCGGACTGGGTCGAGGCGAATTACGAGGCGACGACCGTCGACTCCGTTTCGCTCTACGATCTCAGTGCGGGTTGAGGGGATAATCGAGCTATGAACCCGACAGCGAATCCACCGGCGCGCATCCTCATCGTCGACGACGAAGCGAATCTCTCCGAGCTCCTCGTCATGGCCTGCCACGTCAGAGGCTGGGAAGCCGAGGGAGTCGGCACGGGCCGCGAGGCTGTGGCGCTGGCCAGGAGCGAACGCTTCGACGCGATCGTCCTCGACGTCATGCTGCCCGACCTCGACGGGTTCGCCGTGATCGAGAAGATCCGAGCCGAGAGCATCGACACTCCGGTTGTCTTCCTCTCCGCCAGAGACGAGGTCGACGACCGGCTGACGGGTCTGCGGCTGGGCGGGGACGACTACGTGACGAAGCCGTTCAACCTCGACGAGGTCATCGCCCGGATCGAGGTGCGCCTGCGCCGGGGGGTCTCGAACGGTCCGGTCGATGAGGATGATGTGCTGCGCGTGGGTGACCTCGAACTCGACGAACGCTCCCACGAGGTCACCCGCGCCGGTCATCCGATCGAGCTGACGGCACGCGAATACGAGGTGCTGCTGCTGTTCATGCGCAACCCGCGGGTGGTGCTGTCGAAGGCCCAGATCCTCGATCGCGTGTGGGACTACGACTTCGGCGGCAACGGCAACATCGTCGAACTCTACGTCTCCTACCTGCGGAAGAAGATCGACACCCCGTTCCCCGACCTGCCGAACCTCTTCCACACCAAGCGCGGGGCCGGCTACATCATGCGGGCGGAACAGTGACGCTGCGCCGGTGGCGGCTGCAGACGAGGCTCATCGTCCTCGCCGGACTCGTCCTCCTCCTCGTCGGCGCCGGAATCGGCACCGCCTCCTGGCTGAGCGTGCGTGGTTCGCTGATGACCGACCTCGACGCACAACTGACGTCGATGACCTCGCATGCACGTTCGGGAGACGGCCCCGGCGCGGGCCCCGGGGCGAGCGGCAACACGGGCACCTCCGGTGGGGGCGACGACTCGGCGGCGGCGGTCGATTCGGCTCTGCGCTATCTCTTCCAGCCGGGGGTCGGCGACGGAGCTCTCGTCGTCGTCGATTCCGGTGACGGGGGAGAGGGACTCATCGCCGAGGCGGGACTGACCCGTCCGCGCGCGCTGTCCGCAGAAGCGATCGACGCCCTGCTCGAGGTCGAACCCGACGGCGCCTCGTCCGCCCATGAGTCCGTGCGGGTGCCCGGGTTCGGCGCCTACCGGGTCGTGGCCTTCGACGACGACGGAACCACCACTGTCTACGGCGTCCCGCAAGGCAACGTCGATTCCGCGCTCGAGCGCACGGCGTGGACGACCGCGTTCGTCGTCCTCTTCGGCGTCATCGCCACGGCCGCGCTCATGGCCGTGATCATCCATCGCCAGCTGCGGGACCTGCGCGACGTCGCGCGCACTGCCAGGGAGGTCACCGACCTCGAGCTGAGCGACGGCAAACCCGAGCTCGCCCTGCGGGTTCCCGCCGAGCTCGCGGTGCCGGGCACGGAGGTCGGCGATGTGGGAGCCTCGGTCAACCGGATGCTCGACCATGTCGGATCCGCCCTCGAGGAGCGCTACCGCGGCACGGAGCAGATGCGCCGCTTCGTCGCCGACGCCTCCCATGAGCTGCGCACTCCGATCGCGACGATCCGCGGTTGGGCCGACCTCACCCGTCCGTACCGTGATGCTCTGCCCGCCGAGGTGACCACCTCCTTGGGCAAGATCGATTCCGGGGCGATGCGGATGTCGTCCCTCGTCGATGATCTCCTTCTCCTCGCTCGGCTCGAAGCCGGCCGCCAGCCGACGAGAGAGGACACCGTCGACGTCTCCTCACTGCTCGTCGAACTCGTCGAGGACGCCCATGTGGTCAATCCCGACCATGCGATCTCCCTCGATGTCCCCCCGGAGGCCCTCGAGGTGCGCGGAGCAGCCGATCAGGTCCGCCGGGTCGTGTCGATCGTGCTCACGAACGCCTGCGTGCACACGCCGCCCGGCACCAACGTGCACGTCGAGGCACTGGCGACCCGGAAACCGGTCTCCGGCCAGTTGCCCAGCGATGTCGTGGCGATCCGCATCAGCGACGATGGTCAGGGCATTCCGCCCGAGATCCGGGACCGAGTCTTCGACCGCTTCGTGCGTGGAGACCCCTCGCGGACACGGCAGGACGGAGCCAAGGGAGGTTCCTCGGGGCTGGGACTCTCGATCGCCGCCGGACTCGTCGAACTCATGCGCGGCGGCATCTCGATGTCGAGCACGGACGCGGGTACGACCTTCGAGCTGCGCCTGCCTGCCGCCTGAGGCGAATCGCACAGGCTGGCCACAGGCACGACCGGGACGGGCTACAGCGAGGGGGCCGAGAGTGGTATCACCGACAACCAGAGGAGATTCCATGACCGAGAACCAGAGCCCCGACCAGAACCGCAACCACGAGGAGAACCGGGACCACGCGGAGAATGCAGCGCCGGACTCGAACGGCGCGGACACCACTCGCAGGATCGAAGCGCAGGGCACGGCAGGGCCTCATGCCGGACCCAGCTGGGCAATGCAGTCGCCACCGACCGACCAAGGCAGTGCGAACGGATGGGCCGAGCAGACCACGCGCTCGGCATCCGATCCGCAGGCCGGGATCCCGGAGGGTCAGCGGCCGTGGGTGAACCCCTACGAACAGTCTGCGCAGAGTACACAGTTCGGCAGCACCGCAGGACCGCGGAAGCAGAAGCGGAGAGTCCCGCTCGTCCCGGCGGTGCTCGCCGGATCGGCCCTCTTCGTCGTCGGCGGTCTCGCCGGAGGAGCGATCGGTGCGTCCACGGCCATGGCGTCGAACGAGTCGGGGACGAGCCAGGGGCCGGGAGGCCAGAACGGACCCGGCGGAATGGGCGGCCAACAGGGCGGTGCTCAGGACGGCGGCGGAGGCATGCCCGGCGGACAGTCCGACGGCGGAGGCATGCCCGGCGGACAGTCCAACGGAACGCCGGGAAACCAGAACGGCAGCACCGACTCCGGGGACTCCTCCGACGGGTCCAGCTCCGATGGATCCAGCTCGGACGGCAGCGCCTCCGACTCCGACGGATCGGACGCGAGCGCTGACACCACCTCCGCAGGCACCGACGAGACGACGATCGAGAACGCAGCCGTCACGCACTTCGACCAGATCTTCACCGGATTCGCCGTGCTCAACCGGGACGAGTGAACGCTGCTGATATCAGCGCAGCAATGACGATGCCCCCACCGATCGGTGGGGGCATCGTCATGCTGACGCGTCGGTCACCTCGGCGACCGTCGCGGGATCAGCGCTTGAGGTCGAAGCGATCGGCTTCGACGAGCTTCGTCCAGGCCTTGACGAAGTCGGCGACGAACTTCTCGTTCGCGTCATCCGAGGCGTAGACCTCGGCGATCGCACGCAGCTCGGAGTTCGCTCCGAACAGGAGGTCGATTCGGCTGCCGGTCCACAGCTTCTCGCCCTCCGGGGAGAAGCACTCGTAGACATTGGCGGTCTCGGACGGTCCGACGGGCTTCCAGACGTTGCCGAGCTCGAGCAGATTGACGAAGAAGTCGTTCGTCAGCTCTCCGGGCCGGTCGGTGAAGACACCGAGCTCGGAGTCCTCGTAGTTCACACCGAGGACGCGGAGTCCGCCGATGAGGACCGTGAGCTCGGGCGGGGTCAGACCCAGCAGGCTGGCCTTGTCGAGCAGGAGGTACTCGGCCTTGAGCGGAAGGCCCTCGGTGAGGTAGTTCCGGAAGCCGTCGTGGGTCGGCTCGAGGTAGCCGAAGGAGTCGACATCGGTCTGCTCCTGGGTGGCGTCGCCGCGACCCGTGGAGACCGGAACCGTAACCGAGTGACCGGCCGCAGCGGCAGCGGACTCAATGCCGACGGCACCGGCGATCGCCAGCACATCGGCAAACGATGCTCCGGTGGACTCGGCGATGCCCTCGAGAACCGGGAGCACCTCGGCGAGCTTGGCAGGCTCGTTGGCCTCCCAGCTGCGCTGCGGTTCGAGGCGCAGACGACCGCCGTTGACTCCGCCGCGCATATCCGAGACGCGGTGGGACGACGCGGCGGCCCAGGTCGTCGATACGAGCTGCGAGACGGTCAGACCGGACTCACGGACAGCGGCCTTGACGGCTTCGAGGCCGGCGTCATCGAGCGGGGTGCCGGCCGGGACCGGGTCCTGCCAGATGAGCTCCTCGGTCGGAGCCTCGGGGCCGAGGTAACGGGTCGCCGGGCCCATATCGCGGTGGGTGAGTTTGAACCAGGCGCGGGCGAAAGCATCCTCGAACGCCTTCTGGTCATCCTTGAAGCGGCGCGAGATCTTCTCGTAGATGGGATCGAAGCGCAGCGACAGGTCGGTGGTGAGCATGCGGGGCTCGCGGCGTCCGTCGCCCTGGGCCATCGGGACCATGTCGTCCCCGCCGCCGTCCTTGGGACGCCACTGCAGGTGACCGCCCTCGTTCTCGAAGACCTCCCACTCGTAGGCGAAGAGGATGTGGAAGAACTCGTTGTCCCACCGGGTCGGGTGGTAGGTCCAGGTGACCTCGATGCCCGAGCCGATCGAGTCGTTGCCCTGTCCCGTGCCGAAGTCGGACTTCCAGCCCAGGCCCTGCTCTTCGAGCGGGGCGGCCTCCGGATCGGCGCCCTTATGCGATTCGGGGCCGGCACCGTGCGTCTTGCCGAAGGTGTGTCCACCGGCGATGAGAGCGACGGTCTCCTCGTCGTTCATGGCCATCCGTCCGAAGGTCTCGCGGATGTCGATCGCGGCCTTGACCGGATCGGGTTCGCCTTCGGGGCCCTCGGGGTTGACGTAGATGAGTCCCATGGTGGTCGCGGCCAGGGGCTTCTGCAGCTCACGGTTGCCCACATAGCGCTTGTCGGTGCCCAGCCACTCGGTCTCGGAGCCCCAGTACACATCGTTGTCGGGTTCCCAGACGTCCTTGCGACCGCCGGCGAAGCCGAAGGTCTTGAAGCCCATCGACTCGAGTGCGACGTTTCCGGCGAGGATGAAGAGGTCTGCCCACGAGATCTTCTTGCCGTACTTCTTCTTCACCGGCCACAGCAGGCGGCGGGCCTTGTCGAGCGAGACGTTGTCGGGCCAGGAGTTCAGCGGAGCGAAGCGCTGCTGACCTTCGCCGCCGCCTCCGCGGCCGTCCTGCACACGGTAGGTGCCGGCCGAGTGCCAGGCCATGCGGATCATAAACGGACCATAGTGTCCGAAGTCGGCGGACCACCAGCCCTGGTTGTCCTTCTGCAGGGCTTCGATGTCGGCCTTGAGCTGGTAGTAGTCGAGGCTGTTGAACTCCGCGTCGTAGTCGAAGTCGGGATCCATGGGGTCACGTGCCGGCTGACCCTTGGCAAGGATCTTGAGGTTGAGGCGGTTGGGCCACCACTGAGCGTTGGCATCACCCTGGACGGGGTTGACCAGCTGGTCGGAATCCGGCGCCGTCGACGGCTCCGTGGAAGTGTGGGCGACCGGGCAGCCGCCGGTGGTCGTCTGGGTCATCGTGTTCCTTTCACAGTCGAGTCGCATTCGACGACTCGGATGACGGGATGGGCAACCCTCGCAGAAAGGGCATAGTCGTGTCCTCGGGAGAAGACGGGTGGTGGTGAACGGAAGCCGAGAATCACACGGCCGAGAACTGATCGTCGCCGGTCGGCTGAGCACCGGCGGTCGCGCAGTCGGGGCACAGGCCCCAGAACGTCACTTCGGCCTGTTCGATGATGAAGCCGGCATCGTAAGACGGAGTCAGGCACGGCGCCTGTCCGACAGTGCAGTCGACATCGACGATGAGACTGCACGATCGGCACACCATATGGTGATGGTTGTCCCCGATGCGACGCTCGTACCGAGCCACAGAGCCCGAAGGCTGGATGCAGCGGACGAGCCCCACTTCGGTAAGAGTGTGAAGCGAATCATAGACAGCCTGGTGGGAGACCGCCGGCAGCGATTCGCGGACGGAACGGATCACGGTCTCGGTGTCCGCATGCGGATGGTCCCGCACGGCATCGAGCACTGCGACCCGCTGTTTCGTCACACGGAGCGACGTCTGCCGCAGAGCCGCGGCAGCGTCTTCGTCGTGTTCATGCTTCGTCCCGTTCACAGCACCAGAATGCCTGCTTCTTTTGAATGAGTCAAGGAAAGCGGGGATGGATCCTCGCCGAGGCGGCCGACCGGAATCGCTGTGAATCCGCCCACGCGGCGACCATGTTCCGCCGAGTGCAGAGAAGTGCGCCGCAGTTCT
This sequence comes from Brevibacterium sp. VCM10, assembly GCF_000583215.1. Lineage (NCBI taxonomy): Bacteria > Bacillati > Actinomycetota > Actinomycetes > Micrococcales > Brevibacteriaceae > Brevibacterium > Brevibacterium sp. VCM10. The sequence continues at coordinate 47,332 of NZ_JAJB01000024.1, read as the reverse complement.
GTGAATACGCTGGTGAGCCGTGTGGTTGACCGGGCGAGGGGAGTGCTGCGTGATTTCGCCGGTGCGGAGAGGTAGGATGGATGATCGCCATTTTGACCAGACGTGCTTGAGAGAGATATTCTGGTGGGCGACTGATTGTGTTATCTGCGCCGTCGATCGATCCTGCCGAGTGTTCTGTGAGGCTCGGAATCCCTGAGAGAAGTCGTCGATGCAGGCCGCCGAGATGTCATCTCTGTGCTTCCGTGTCCTTGCGACACACCCGGGCGCAGGGGTCGATGACTCGTGTGGTTACTGGCATCGGGAGCCAAGCTTCACCCGGTGTCCGGTCGGATATGTCCCACGGTTCACAGAGGCGACTGCGGTCGTGGCCGACATTGGGAATTAGGTCTATCGAGAAGCAAATGGAGAACGCTTAGTGCCGACAATCCAACAGCTCGTCCGCAAGGGACGGCATGTCAATACAGCAGGATCGGACGCTCCTGCCCTCAAGGGCAGCCCGCAGCGTCGTGGAGTGTGCACCCGTGTGTACACCACCACCCCCAAGAAGCCGAACTCGGCTCTTCGCAAGGTCGCTCGTGTCAAGCTTTCGAGCCAGATCGAGGTGACCGCCTACATCCCGGGCGAGGGACACAACCTGCAGGAGCACTCGATCGTGCTCGTGCGCGGTGGCCGCGTCAAGGATCTGCCCGGTGTCCGCTACCGGATCGTCCGCGGTTCGCTCGACACCCAGGGCGTCAAGGGTCGCCAGCAGGCCCGCAGCAAGTACGGTGCGAAGAGGGAGAAGAAGTAATGCCACGCAAAGGTCCTGCACCCAAGCGACCGATCGTCGTTGACCCGGTCTTCAGCTCACCGCTCGTCACGCAGCTGATCAACAAGATCCTGCTCGACGGCAAGCGCTCGACCGCAGAGCGGATCGTCTACAGTGCCCTCGAGGGCACTCGCGAGAAGAACGGCAACGATCCCGTTGTCAACCTGAAGAAGGCTCTCGACAACATCCGTCCGTCCCTCGAGGTCCGCTCCCGCCGCGTCGGCGGTGCGACCTACCAGGTGCCGATTGATGTTCGTCCGGCTCGTTCGACCACTCTGGCTCTGCGGTGGCTCGTGGGATACTCCCGCCAGCGCCGTGAGAAGACCATGACCGAACGGCTCATGAATGAGATCCTCGACGCCGGCAACGGCCTCGGCGCAGCAGTCAAGCGCCGCGAGGACACTCACAAGATGGCCGAGTCCAACAAGGCCTTCGCCCACTACCGCTGGTAATCGCCTGCCCTGCGCGCCGGTCGGCGGACCTCGTCCGCGAGTGCCGTCGACCGGCGGCACAGGGGAGTCGAGCAAATCATCGATTGAGAGAGAGACACCGTGGCACTTGACGTGCTCAGCGACCTGAACAAGGTCCGTAATATCGGCATCATGGCCCACATCGATGCCGGTAAGACAACTACGACTGAACGCATCCTCTTCTACACCGGCGTGAACTACAAGATGGGCGAGACCCACGACGGCGCCGGCACCATGGACTGGATGGACCAGGAGAAGGAGCGCGGCATCACGATCACGTCGGCCGCGACGACCTGCTACTGGGACAACAACCAGATCAACATCATCGACACCCCCGGTCACGTCGACTTCACGGTCGAGGTCGAGCGTTCGCTGCGCGTCCTCGATGGTGCCGTCGCCGTGTTCGACGGCAAGGAGGGCGTTGAGCCCCAGTCGGAGACCGTGTGGCGTCAGGCCGACAAGTACGACGTTCCGCGCGTGTGCTTCGTCAACAAGATGGACAAGCTCGGTGCTGACTTCTACTTCACCGTCGACACCATCAAGGAGCGCCTCGGCGCGAAGCCGCTGGTCATCCAGCTGCCGATCGGTGCCGAAAGCGAATTCGCCGGTGTCGTCGATCTGCTCGAGATGAAGGCCTACATCTGGCCCGACGAGACCAAGATGGGTCAGGACATGACCGAGGTCGAGATCCCCGAGGATCTCAAGGACAAGGCTGTTCAGTATCGTGCACAGCTCGTCGAGGACGTCGCCGAGAACTCGGAAGAGCTCATGGAGAAGTACCTCGAGGGCGAAGAGCTCACGACGGCTGAGATCAAGGCCGGCATCCGCGAACTCGTCATCAAGTCCGAGGCCTTCCCGGTCATGTGTGGTTCCGCCTACAAGAACAAGGGCGTGCAGCCCATGCTCGACGCGGTCATCGACTACCTCCCCTCACCGCTCGACGTGCCTCCGATGATCGGGCACAACCCGAGCAACGACGAAGAGGAACTGACCCGCAAGCCTTCGACGGACGAGCCGTTCTCGGCTCTGGCCTTCAAGGTCGCCTCTCACCCGTTCTTCGGATCGCTGACCTACGTGCGCGTGTACTCCGGTCATGTGAAGTCCGGCGAACAGGTGCTCAACACCTCGTCGGGCAAGAAGGAACGCGTCGGCAAGCTCTTCCAGATGCACTCCAACAAGGAGAACCCTGTCGAAGAGGCGTTCGCCGGCCACATCTACGCCTTCATCGGTCTCAAGGAGACCACGACGGGCGACACGCTCAGCGACCCGGCCAACCCGATCGCTCTCGAGTCGATGACCTTCCCGGAGCCTGTGATCTCCGTGGCCATCGAGCCGAAGACGAAGAGCGACCAGGAGAAGCTGTCGTCGGCCATCCAGAAGTTCGTCAAGGAAGACCCGACCTACCAGGTCGAGCTTGACGACGAGACCGGCCAGACCGTCATCCGCGGAATGGGCGAGCTGCACCTCGACATCCTCGTCGACCGCATGCGTCGCGAGTTCAAGGTCGAGGCGAACGTCGGCAAGCCGCAGGTCGCCTACCGTGAGACCATCCGTCGCACTGTCGAGAAGTACGATTACACCCACAAGAAGCAGACGGGCGGATCGGGACAGTTCGCGAAGGTCCAGGTCACCTTCGAGCCTCTCGAGGTCGAAGGCGATACGATTTACGAGTTCGAGAATGCCATCACGGGCGGACGCGTTCCGCGCGAGTACATTCCGAGCGTCGACGCCGGCATCCAGGACGCCATGCAGCTCGGTGCCCTGGCCGGTTACCCCATGGTGGGTGTCAAGGCCACTCTGGTCGACGGTGCCTACCACGATGTCGACTCTTCGGAGATGGCATTCAAGATCGCCGGTTCGATGGTCTTCAAGGAGGCCGTCCAGCGGGCGAACCCGGTTCTTCTCGAACCGGTCATGGACGTCGAGGTGCGTACCCCTGAGGAATACATGGGTGACGTCATCGGCGACCTGAATTCCCGGCGTGGACAGATTCAGTCGATGGACGATGCTTCCGGTGTGAAGGTCGTCAAGGCTGTGGTCCCGCTGTCGGAGATGTTCGGCTACATCGGTGATCTGCGGTCGAAGACCCAGGGCCGTGCGGTGTACTCGATGACTTTCTCCAGCTATGCGGAGGTCCCGAAGGCTGTTGCCGAGGAGATCATCCAGAAGGTGCGCGGCGGAGAGTAATCTCCGAATTCCGGTCGCCCCGGTGATCAAGAACATGGTCTCCGGAATGAAAGATAACCAACACAAGGTCTAAGATATGAACCGCATATCTTATTCCAACCACGAGGAGGAACCCAGTGGCAAAGGCTAGTTTCGAACGGACTAAGCCGCACGTCAACATCGGCACCATCGGCCACGTTGACCACGGAAAGACCACCCTGACCGCTGCGATCACCAAGGTCCTGGCGGAACAGTACCCGGATCTCAATGAGGCTCGCGCCTTCGACCAGGTCGACAATGCACCTGAGGAGAAGGAGCGCGGCATCACCATCAACGTCTCGCACGTTGAGTACCAGACGGAGAAGCGTCACTACGCTCACGTCGATGCCCCGGGTCACGCCGACTACGTGAAGAACATGATCACCGGTGCCGCTCAGATGGACGGTGCGATCCTCGTCGTCGCCGCTACCGACGGACCGATGCCCCAGACCCGTGAGCACGTGCTGCTCGCGCGTCAGGTCGGCGTTCCCTACATCGTCGTGGCTCTGAACAAGTCCGACATGGTCGATGACGAGGAGCTCCTCGAGCTCGTCGAATTCGAGGTCCGCGACCTGCTCTCGAGCCAGGACTTCGACGGAGACAACGCTCCGGTCATTCCGGTGTCCGCTCTCAAGGCGCTGGAAGGCGACGAGAAGTGGGTCAAGAGCGTTCAGGATCTCATGGAAGCTGTCGACGACAACGTTCCGGAGCCGGAGCGCGACGTCGACAAGCCGTTCCTCATGCCTGTCGAGGACGTCTTCACGATCACCGGTCGTGGAACCGTCGTCACCGGTCGTGTCGAGCGCGGTGTCCTCCTGCCGAACGACGAAATCGAAATCGTCGGCATCAAGGAGAAGTCGTCCAAGACGACCGTCACCGCCATCGAGATGTTCCGCAAGACCCTGCCGGATGCCCGTGCAGGTGAGAACGTCGGTCTGCTGCTGCGCGGCACCAAGCGCGAAGACGTGGAGCGCGGTCAGGTCATCGTGAAGCCGGGTTCGATCACCCCGCACACCAAGTTCGAAGCTCAGGTCTACATCCTGAGCAAGGACGAGGGCGGACGTCACAACCCGTTCTACTCGAACTACCGTCCGCAGTTCTACTTCCGGACCACGGACGTCACCGGCGTCATCACGCTGCCCGAGGGCACCGAGATGGTCATGCCCGGCGACAACACCGACATGTCGGTCGAGCTCATCCAGCCGATCGCCATGGAAGACGGCCTCCGCTTCGCTATCCGCGAGGGTGGACGCACCGTCGGCGCCGGTCGAGTCACCAAGATCAACGCCTGATCTGACTCACTGAGTACCATCGGCTGGGGCCGCAGCTCTTCGGAGCTGCGGCCCTTCCGCATGCCCGGGCAATGGTCGTCATTCCCAGCCGGTGTTCGTCAGGGCTCGATCGGACGGTGCAGGTGGATGGGCAGCAGAGGGGCGCGGAGCGCGAGGCGAGAACAGAAGTGCCTCACGGAATCCTTGAGAGTTCCCTCACAGGCACGGTCCCCGGAATTGCGCGGGTCAAGTGCTCTATGACAAGATAGTGAAGTTGCGTTTCGGGCGGTGACCCCTGCACTGCGGTAGTGATACCGCGAACAGCCCGAAACACTATCGGATCGATGAATCTGCACCATGCGGGTTCGGACCGAGCAGCCAATGAGTAGAAGCGCCGTCGGCGCCTGCGGAGAAGTGAGAATTTCTCCGGTAGGAATAGCCGACACGCCCGACCTCGGGGGTCGGTCATGGTCAGCCGGCACAGACGGCAGTGAGCCTTCGGGCCTCTGCGAGTTGATGGCCGGAAGCAACTAAAGAAAGAGACGACGCCATGGCGGGACAGAAGATCCGCATTCGGCTCAAGTCGTACGACCACGCTGTGATTGACAGTGCCGCACGCAAGATCGTGGACACCGTCACTCGCGCTGGCGCGACTGTAGTGGGCCCCGTGCCGTTGCCAACGGAGAAGAACGTGTACTGCGTCATCCGTTCGCCGCACAAGTACAAGGACAGCCGTGAGCATTTCGAGATGCGCACGCACAAGCGTCTGATCGACATCGTCGACCCGACGCCGAAGGCAGTCGATTCGCTGATGCGCCTCGACCTCGCTGACGACGTCAACATCGAGATCAAGCTCTAAGGGAGGCAGCAATGGCGAACACTCGTTCATCCGCTCTCCCGACCACCAGCAAGGTCAAGGGCCTGCTGGGAACCAAGCTGGGCATGACCCAGGTCTGGGATGAGCAGAACAACCTCGTACCGGTGACCGTTGTGGCCACCGGAAACAACGTCGTAACTCAGGTCCGCAACGAGGAAACCGATGGTTACCCCGCTGTGCAGATCGCATTCGGCGAAATCGATCCTCGCAAGGTCAACAAGCCGACTGCAGGTCACTTCGAAAAGGCCGGTGTGACCCCACGCCGTCACCTGGTCGAACTGCGCACTGCAGATGCTGCTGACTACGAGCTCGGCCAGGAACTCGGCGTCGACACGTTCGAAGCCGGAATCAAGGTCGATGTGACCGCGAAGACCAAGGGCAAGGGAACCGCCGGTGTCATGAAGCGTCACGGCTTCGCCGGTGTCGGTGCCTCCCACGGTCAGCACCGCAACCACCGCAAGCCAGGTTCGATCGGCGGAGCCGCAACACCTGGTCGCGTGTTCAAGGGTATGCGCATGGCCGGCCGTATGGGCGCTGTCAAGCACACCACCCAGAACCTCACGATCCACGCCGTGGACAACGAGAACAACTTCCTGCTCATCAAGGGCGCCGTTCCCGGCCCCAAGGGTGGAGTCGTCCTCGTTCGCTCGGCCGTGAAGGAGGCCTGAACGTAATGACTGATGTCAAGACAGTCGACGTCATCGATGCCGCTGGTGCCAAGGCCGGTTCGGTTGATCTGCCCGCCGAGGTCTTCGGCGTGCCGACCAACGTGCCCCTGATCCACCAGGTCGTCGTTGCACAGCTGGCTGCGGCCCGTCAGGGCACGCACAAGACGAAGACCCGCTCCGAAGTTCGCGGTGGCGGTCGCAAGCCCTACCGCCAGAAGGGAACCGGCAACGCCCGTCAGGGTTCGATCCGCGCTCCCCAGTACAACGGCGGCGGAATCGTGCACGGACCGGTCCCGCGCGACTACTCGCAGCGGACCCCGAAGAAGATGAAGGCCGCCGCTCTGCGCGGAGCCCTGTCCGACCGCGCACGGCTCGATCAGGTCTTCGTGATGAAGAACCTGGTCACCGGCGACGCCCCGTCGACCAAGCAGGCGAAGGCCGCACTGGCCGGCCTGTCCGAGCGCAAGAACACTCTCGTGGTGCTCGAGCGTGACGACGAGCTCACCTACCTGAGCGTGCGCAACCTGCCCCACGTTCACGTGCTCACCTCCGATCAGCTCAACACCTATGATGTGCTGCTCGCCGATGACATCGTGTTCACCGAGGCAGCTCTTGCCGCGTTCCTGAGCGGAAACCGCAAATCGGAGGACGCATCATGAGTCTGAACTTCAAGGACCCGCGCGACATCATCGTCGCTCCGGTCGTCTCGGAGAAGACCTACAGCCTGATGGACGAAGGCAAGTACACCTTCCTCGTCGACCAGGACTCGAACAAGACCGAGATCAAGCAAGCCATTGAAACGATCTTCGATGTGCAGGTTGCCAAGGTGAACACCCTGAACCGTCAGGGCAAGCGCCGCCGCACCCGCACCGGTTGGGGAAAGCGCAAGGACACCAAGCGTGCCATTGTCGCCCTCAAGGACGGATCGATCGACATCTTCGGTGGATCGCTCTAAGCGATCCTTCGTCAAAGAAGGACAAGACTCATGGGAATCCGTAAGCACAAGCCGACGACCCCGGGCCGCCGTGGCTCGTCGGTCGCCGACTTCGTCGAAGTGACCCGGTCTACACCGGAGAAGTCGCTTCTGCGCCCGCTGCCCAAGCGCGGCGGCCGCAACAGTCAGGGACGCGTGACCACTCGCCACCAGGGCGGCGGTCACAAACGTCAGTACCGTGTCATCGACTTCCGCCGCCATGACAAAGATGGCGTTCCGGCGAAGGTCGCACACATCGAATATGACCCGAACCGTACGGCTCGCATCGCTCTGCTGCACTACGCAGACGGAGAGAAGCGCTACATCATCGCCCCGCAGAACCTCAAGCAGGGCGCGCAGGTGGAAGCCGGTCCGGGTGCAGACATCAAGCCGGGCAACAACCTTGCCCTGCGCAACATCCCGGTCGGCACTGTCGTGCACGCAGTCGAGATGCGTCCCGGCGGCGGTGCCAAGATCGCTCGTTCTGCCGGTTCGTCCGTGCAGCTCGTGGCGAAGTACGGCCGTTTCGCACAGCTGCGGATGCCCTCGGGCGAAATCCGCAACGTCGATGCGCGCTGCCGTGCGACGATCGGCGAGGTCGGCAATGCCGAGCAGTCGAACATCAGCTGGGGCAAAGCAGGCCGCATGCGTTGGAAGGGCAAGCGCCCGACCGTCCGCGGTGTCGTGATGAACCCGATCGACCACCCGCATGGTGGTGGCGAGGGCCGTACTTCGGGTGGTCGTCACCCAGTCAGCCCGTGGGGTCAGTTGGAGGGCCGCACACGCCGGCCGAACAAAGAGAGCGACAAGTACATCGTGCGCCGTCGCCGGACCGGCAAGAAGCGCTGATTGGAGTACTGACTTATGCCTCGTAGCCTCAAAAAGGGTCCTTTCGTCGACGAACACCTCTTCCAGAAGGTGGCTCGTCAGAACGAGAAGAACACCAAAAATGTCATCAAAACCTGGTCTCGTCGCTCGATGATCATCCCGGACTTCCTGGGACACACCATCGCAGTACATGACGGACGCAAGCATGTCCCCGTCTTCATCACTGAGTCGATGGTCGGACACAAGCTCGGCGAGTTCGCACCGACACGGACGTTCCGTGGCCACGAAAAGGACGATCGCAAGGGGCGCCGCCGCTGAGGCGGGGCACTCTTTCGATCCTAGAGAAGAGAGAAGGAAGCGATGGAAGCCAAGGCTAAGGCGCGTTACCTGCGCGTTACGCCTCGCAAGGCTCGGCGCGTCATCGACCTCATTCGTGGTCAGCAGGCGACCGAAGCACTTGCAGTGTTGAAGTTTGCAGAACAGTCGGCATCAGATCCGATTTACAAGCTCGTGGCCTCCGGCATCGCCAATGCGCGTGTCCGGGCCGACGAGGAAGGCGTTGCGTTCGACGAGAACGAACTGGTCATCTCCGAAGCCTTCGTGGATGAGGGGCCGACCATGAAGCGGTTCCGTCCGCGTGCCCAGGGCCGCGCTTTTCGCATCGAGAAGCGCACCAGCCACGTGACAGTGGTCCTGGCCAGCGGTGACGACCTGCCTCAGCGCAAGAGCCGGAAGGGGAACCGCTAATGGGCCAGAAGATCAATCCGAATGGATTCCGACTCGGAATCACTACGGATCACAAGTCGAAGTGGTTCGCTGACTCGACCAAGCCGGGGCAGCGCTACCGCGACTACGTGCTCGAAGATGTCAAGATCCGCCAGATTCTGAACACCGGTCTCGAGCGGGCCGGCATCTCGAAGGTCAACATCGAGCGCACGCGTGACCGTGTTCGCGTCGACATCCACACCGCACGTCCGGGCATCGTCATCGGCCGTCGCGGAGCCGAAGCGGACCGCATCCGCGGTCAGCTCGAAAAGCTCACCGGCAAGCAGATTCAGCTCAATATCCTTGAAGTGAAGAACCCCGAGGTCGACGCACAGCTCGTCGCTCAGGGCGTTGCCGAACAGCTGGCCAGCCGCGTGGCCTTCCGCCGTGCGATGCGCAAGGCGATCCAGAGCGCGCAGCGCGCAGGTGCCAAGGGCATCCGCGTGCAGTGCTCCGGCCGCCTCGGCGGTGCTGAGATGAGCCGGTCCGAGTTCTACCGTGAAGGTCGTGTGCCGCTGCACACCCTGCGCGCGAACATCGACTTCGGCGTTCACGAAGCCCACACCACTTTCGGACGCATCGGCGTCAAGGTGTGGATCTACAAGGGCGACATGACCGACAAGGAGCTTGCCGCCGAGCAGGCCAAGGCTCCTGCTGCTCGTGGCCCGCGTGGCCGTGGGCGCGGTCGTGGAGGCCGCGGACGTGGTCAGGAAGGCGCACCGCGCCGAGGCGACCAGGCCCGTAATACTGAGAACAGTGCCGAAGCCCCCGCGGCTGAGGCCGGATCGGAGGGCTGAGAAATGCTGATCCCTCGTCGAGTGAAATTCCGCAAGCAGCACCACCCCAACCGGGGCGGCGCCGCCAAGGGAGGCACGACGGTGTCCTTCGGTGACTACGGCATCCAGGCTCTCGAGCCGGCTTATGTCACCAACCGTCAGATCGAGGCCGCACGTATTGCCATGACCCGCTACATCAAGCGCGGCGGCAAGGTGTGGATCAACATCTACCCTGATCACCCGCTGACGAAGAAGCCTGCCGAGACCCGCATGGGTTCCGGTAAGGGTTCGCCGGAGTGGTGGATCGCCAATGTCAAACCCGGTCGAGTCATGTTCGAACTCGGCGGTGTGTCCGAGGAAGTTGCTCGCGAGGCCCTGCGCCTGGCGATCCACAAACTTCCGCTGAAGGCCCGTATCGTGGCCCGCGAAGGTGGTGAGTGAGAATGGCTATCGGTTCGAAGAACCTTTCCATCGACGCGCTTGACGGTTACGACAACGAGCGTCTGCAGGAAGAGCTCAAGAAGGCCAAGGCCGAGCTGTTCAACCTGCGTTTCCAGTCGGCCACCGGTCAGCTGGAGAGCCACGGTCGCCTCAAGGCCGTGCGTCGCGACATCGCTCGTATCTACACCGTGCTCAACGAACGGGAGCTGGACATCCGTCCGAACCCCGCTGATGCCAAGGAAGAGAGCAAGTGATGGCGGAGACCACGAATACCGAGGCCACTGCTGCGGAACGCAACTCCCGCAAGACCGCACGTGGTTACGTCGTATCCGACAAGATGGACAAGACCATCGTCGTCGAGGTTGAGGAGCGCATGAAGCACCGCCTCTACGGCAAGGTCATGCGCAAGTCGGTCAAGTACAAGGTTCACGACGAAGAGAACACCGCCGGCATCGGCGACCTCGTCCTCGTGGCCGAGACGCGGCCCCTTTCGGCCGCGAAGCGTTGGCGGCTCGTCGAAATCGTCGAACGCGCCAAGTAGTCAACGCCACCCCACCCACCCGGTCCCGCCCGCGGCCTCCTGCAGGCCGCGGGCGGCTACCGGGAACGGGGTGAAATGTCAATGAATCCGTTCCGCAAGGCTCACGCTCAAGGCGTGAGAACCAGCGCGACGACAGGAGAAAATAGTGATTCAGCAAGAGTCGCGACTCAAAGTCGCCGACAACACTGGCGCCAAGCAGATCCTGGCAATCAGGATCCTGGGTGGCTCCGGTCGGCGCTACGCCTCGATCGGTGACACCATCGTGGCAACCGTCAAGGATGCGATCCCGGGCGGAAACGTGAAGAAGGGTGACGTCGTCAAGGCCGTCATCGTTCGCACTGCCAAGGAACGTCGTCGTCCCGACGGTTCGTACATCAAGTTCGATGAGAATGCAGCCGTCATCCTCAAGAACGATGAGGAACCGCGCGGCACCCGTATCTTCGGACCCGTGGGACGCGAACTCCGCGACAAGAAGTTCATGAAGATCGTCTCCCTGGCACCGGAGGTGTTGTGAGCATGGCGAACAAGCTCAATATCAAGAAGGGCGACCTCGTCCAGGTCATCGCCGGCGCTCGGCAGTCCCGTGGTGGCGATCGTGGCAAGCAGGGCAAGGTCCTTGCCGTCTACCCCGAACGCAACCGCGTCCTCGTTGAGGGCGTCAACCGCGTGATCAAGCACAAGAAGGCTACGCAGACTCAGGCCGGCGGCACCGCTGGTGGCCGTGAGACCCACGAAGCCCCCATCCACGTGTCCAACGTGGCGCTCGTTGACCCCAAGGACAACAAGCCCACCCGCGTCGGATACCGCGAGGAGAGCGTCGAGCGCGACGGTCGCACCAAGACCGTTCGGGTTCGCTTCTCGCGTCGCACCGGGGAGGAGATCTGATGACGGAAACAACCACCAGCCGTCCCGCACCGCGTCTCAAGCAGATTTACCGCGAAGAGATCGTTGCGAAGCTGCAGGAAGAGTTCAACTACGCCAACCCCATGCAGGTTCCCGGACTGACCAAGGTCGTCGTGAACATGGGTGTGGGTGACGCAGCACGCGATTCCAAGATGATCGAAGGCGCGATCAACGACCTGACTCTGATCACCGGTCAGAAGCCCGTCGTGACCCGTGCCCGCAAGTCCATCGCACAGTTCAAGCTGCGCGAAGGTCAGCCCATCGGCGCCCACGTGACCATGCGTGGAGCTCGGATGTGGGAGTTCATCGACCGCGTCATCACTCTGGCACTGCCGCGTATCCGCGACTTCCGCGGACTCTCGGATCGTCAGTTCGACGGACACGGCAACTACACCTTCGGTCTCACGGAACAGTCCATGTTCCACGAGATCGACCAGGACCGGATCGACCGTGTCCGCGGTATGGACATCACCGTCGTCACCACCGCGGCAACCGACGATGAGGGACGTGCACTGCTGCGTCACCTCGGGTTCCCGTTCAAGCAAAAATAATCGCTACGTTGCAGGTCCAAGCACAGCATGTGGGCGGAAACCGTAACGAGGAAGGGCACGTGCCCAAATGACAATGACTGATCCAGTCGCAGACATGCTTACGCGTCTGCGCAACGCCAACTCGGCTTATCACGAGGACGTCAGCATGCCGTTCTCGAAGCTCAAGTCGAACATCGCCGAGATCCTCAAGACCGAGGGCTACATCACCGGCTGGAGCGTCGAAGACGCCGAAGTCGGCAAGACGCTGCTCCTGGACCTGAAGTTCGGACCCAACCGGGAACGTTCGATCGCCGGCCTGCGCCGTGTGTCGAAGCCGGGACTGCGCGTCTACGCGAAGTCCACGAACCTGCCCAAGGTTCTCGGCGGCCTCGGCATCGCCATCCTGTCGACCTCGTCAGGCCTCCTGACGGACCGTCAGGCCGCCAAGAAGGGTGTGGGTGGGGAAGTCCTCGCCTACGTCTGGTAAAGGAAGGAGAGAAGAACATGTCACGTATTGGCAAGAACCCGATCTCCGTTCCCAGCGGCGTCGAGGTCAAGGTCGACGGCCAGGATGTCGCCGTCAAGGGACCTAAGGGCGAGCTGTCCGTCACCATCGCCGAGCCCATCACGGTCTCGCTCGAAGACGGTGTCATCACAGTGGCCCGTCCGGACGAGGAACGCGAATCGCGTTCGCTGCACGGACTGTCCCGTACGCTCATCAACAACATGATCGTCGGTGTGACCGATGGCTACTCCAAGGCCCTCGAGATCGTCGGAACCGGTTACCGTGTCCTGGCCAAGGGATCGAACCTCGAGTTCGCCCTCGGCTACAGCCACCCGATCGTCGTCGAACCGCCGGAGGGAATCTCCTTCAGCGTCGACGGCCAGACCAAGGTCGCTGTCCACGGAATCGACAAGCAGCTCGTCGGTGAGACGGCTGCGAACATCCGGAAGCTGCGTAAGCCCGAGCCTTACAAGGGCAAGGGCGTGCGCTACGCCGGCGAAATCGTCCGTCGCAAGGTCGGAAAGGCTGGTAAGTAAAGATGGCCTTTGGCAAGAAGGAAAGCTACGGCAAAGGCAGGGCAGCTGCTCGCAAGCGTCGTCACGCTCGACTGCGCAAGCATGTCAGCGGCACGACCGAGCGCCCTCGCCTCTCAGTGACTCGCTCCACGCGCCACGTCTTCGTCCAGGTCATCGACGACACCGTCGGCAAGACCCTGGTTTCGGCCTCCACCATGGAAGCCGACCTGCGGACATTCGAAGGCGACAAGACCGGCAAGGCCCGCAAGGTGGGCGAGCTGGTTGCTCAGCGTGCCAAGGACGCCGGAATCGAATCCGTCGTCTTCGACCGTGGAGGCAATGCCTACCACGGCCGTGTGCAGGCAATCGCCGAAGGTGCCCGTGAAGGAGGATTGGCCCTATGAGCACTGAAGAGAACAAGGAACAGCAGGCAGCTGCTGAGACCCGCACCGACAACAGCGGTGACCGTTCTTCCCGTGGCCGCGGCCAGGGCGGACAGGGCGGTCAGGGTCGCGGACGCGGCGAAGGTCGCGGACGCGGCGGTCGCAACGACCGTGAAGACAAGAACCAGTTCATCGAACACGTCATCACGATCAACCGCGTGTCGAAGGTCGTCAAGGGCGGACGTCGGTTCTCCTTCACGGCTCTCGTCGTGGTCGGCGACGGCGACGGCATGGTCGGCATGGGCTACGGCAAGGCGAAGGAAGTTCCTGCCGCCATCGCCAAGGGTGTTGAGGAAGCGAAGAAGAACTTCTTCCGCGTTCCCCGCATCCAGAAGACCATTCCGCACCCGATCCAGGGCGAGGAAGCTGCAGGCGTCGTCCTGCTGCGTCCGGCCGCTCCGGGTACCGGAGTCATCGCCGGTGGACCCGTCCGTGCGGTCCTCGATGCGGCAGGCGTCCAGGACGTCCTGTCCAAGTCGCTGGGCTCGGCGAACGCGATCAACATCGTGCACGCCGCAATCGCCGCGCTGAAGGGCCTCGAGCGTCCGGAAGAGGTTGCGGCTCGACGCGGCCTGCCCGTCGACGAGGTTGCTCCGCACGCACTGCTGCGAGCAGCCGCTGAAAGTGGGGCGAAGTCCTGATGGCAAAGCTCAAGATTACTCAGCGCAAGTCCGCAATCGGATACCGTCAGAGCCAGCGCGACACGCTGCGTTCGCTCGGTCTCAAGCGGACCAACGACGTTGTGGTGCAGGAAGATCGCCCCGAGATCCGGGGAATGATCAACGCTGTCCGCCACATCGTGACTGTGGAAGAGGTCGATTGATATGTCGAACAACGACTCGCTGAAGCTGCACGATCTGCGCCCTGCCCCGGGAGCCAAGACCGCCAAGACCCGCGTCGGTCGTGGTGAGGCTTCGAAGGGCAAGACCGCCGGACGCGGAACCAAGGGCACGAAGGCCCGCTACCAGGTTCCGCACGGCTTCGAGGGCGGCCAGACTCCGATGCACATGCGTCTGCCCAAACTGCGTGGATTCAAGAACCCCGCCAAGGTGGAGTTCCAGGTTGTCAACCTCGACAAGCTGTCCAGCCTGTTCCCCGAGGGCGGAGACGTCACCGTCGCCGACCTCGTGGAGAAGGGCGCTGTGCGCGCAAAGCAGCCCGTCAAGGTTCTCGGCACCGGTGAGATCACCGTGGCCCTGAACATCACTGCAGACAAGTTCTCCGGCTCCGCAGCCGAGAAGATCAAGGCTGCAGGCGGAAGCGCCAACGAGGCCTGATCCGTTCGTCTCGGACGGTATCCCGGTCTCTACGCCGGCAAGGGGGCGGCCACTTCGGTGGCCGTCCCCTTCTGCATGCCCGCAACTGTCACGGCGGCGAGCATCGCTCCGACGCGAGCACACCGGTGAGAGTCCATGACGATGCCACCTCGAACCGAGCCCCCGAGACCTCTCGGACACCGCCTGAAACTCAGGCCGCAACGGGCTTCGCCGGTTTCGGCTTGGAGGGCATACCCTGGTAGTCTTTTGCAGGTATTTGTCTCAATCGCCAGGTCGCGACCACGACTCTGACTTTTCATCCCCCAACGAGGAGGACGCTTGATCGGCGCAATCCGGAGGGCTTTCAGAACGCCCGACTTGAGGAAGAAACTCCTCTTCACCCTGGGCATTCTTGTCATCTTCCGACTCGGCTCGTTCATTCCCTCGCCTGGCATCGACTACACCAAGGTGCAGGAATGCGTGGCTTCGCCTCAGCTCAATGAGGGCGGATTCGCCATGATCAACCTCTTCAGCGGCGGCGCGCTGCTGCAGTTGTCGATCTTCGCCCTGGGCATCATGCCTTACATCACCGCGAGTATCATCGTCCAGCTGCTGCGCGTGGTCATTCCGCGCTTCGAGGCTCTTCACAAGGAAGGCGCCTCGGGTCAGGCGAAGCTGACTCAGTACACTCGCTACCTGACCATCGGCCTCGCCATCCTCAACTCGACGACTCTTGTGGCGACCGTCCGTTCCGGTGCGCTGTTCGGCAGTGTCGAAGGCTGCCAGGACCTCATCGCCAACGACACCTGGTGGGGCATCGCAGTCCTCGTGCTGACTCTGACCGCAGGCACCGGCCTGATCATGTGGCTCGGCGAGCAGATCACCGAACACGGTGTGGGCAACGGAATGTCGCTGCTGATCTTCACCTCCGTCGCCTCAGCCTTCCCATCCTCGCTCGGTGCGATCTTCCGCGAACAGGGCGTCGACATCTTCCTCATCGTCATGGTCGTGGGTCTCGTGCTCGTCGCCCTCGTCGTCTTCGTCGAGCAGTCGCAGCGCAGAATTCCCGTCCAGTACGCCAAGCGGATGGTGGGCCGTCGGATGTTCGGCGGAACCTCGACCTATATTCCGATCAAGGTGAACATGGCCGGTGTCATCCCCGTCATCTTCGCCTCCTCGGTGCTCTATCTGCCGAGCCTGGTCTCGCAGTTCTTCGATCCCGAATCCACGTGGGTTGAATGGATCAACACTTACTTCACCCGCGGTGACCACCCGATCTACATCACCGTGTACGCCCTGCTGACGATCTTCTTCGCCTACTTCTACGTCGCCATCACCTTCAATCCGGAAGAGGTCGCGGACAATATGAAGAAGTACGGAGGCTTCATCCCCGGTATCCGGGCCGGTCGCCCGACCGCCGAATACTTGAGCTACGTGCTCAGCCGCATCAACTTCCCCGGCTCGCTCTACCTTGCCTTCGTCGCCCTCATCCCGCTGATCGCGCTGGTGCTCATCAACGCCAATCAGAACTTCCCGTTCGGCGGCACCTCCCTGCTGATCGTCGTGGGCGTCGGCCTCGAAACGGTCAAGCAGATCGACGCGCAGATGCAGCAGCGCCACTATGAGGGGCTGCTGCGCTGATATGACCGGACGCTGACGTTCAGCGGACATCCCATTGGAAGGACACCTTATGAGTTCACGCATCATCCTGATCGGCCCTCCCGGCGCCGGCAAGGGAACGCAGGCCGCCCGCCTGTCCGAGGCGCTCGGCGTCCCGGCGATCTCGACCGGAGACATCTTCCGGGCGAATGTGAAGGGTGAGACCGAGCTGGGCAAGCTGGCCAAACGCTATATGGACGCCGGCGAATACGTGCCGGACGAGGTCACGAACTCCATGGTCGCCGACCGTCTGTCACAGGATGATGCCGCCGATGGGTTCCTCCTCGACGGATACCCCCGCACCAGTGCCCAGGTCGATGAGCTCGATCGGATCCTCGCGGCCGAGGACAAAGCCATCGAGCACGTCGTCGAGCTCACGGCCGACACCGACGAGGTCGTCGCCCGCCTGCTCGCTCGTGCTCAGACCGAGGGCCGCAGCGATGACAGCGAAGACGTCATCCGGCACCGACTCGATGTGTACGAAGAGCAGACGCAGCCGCTGACCGATATCTACCGCAGCCGCGGACTTCTGCGCCAGGTGGACGGCCTCGGTGAAGTCGAAGACATCACCGAACGCATCCTGTCGACCATTCGATGATCTTCGGACCACGTATCGAGCTGAAGACTCCCGCGGAGCTTGAGCTCATGCATCGGGCCGGGCAGCTGACACGACAAGTGCTGTCAGCGGCCCGGTCCGCGGCCGTTCCCGGGGCCACCACGGCCGAGGTGGACGCCGCCGCCGAGGCGGTCATCGACTCCGCCGGGGCACGGTCGAACTTCAAGGGCTATCAGGGATTTCCTGCGGTCGTGTGCATCTCCGTGAACGAGGAGATCGTCCACGGCATCCCGGGATCTCGGGTCCTCCACGCCGGCGACATCGTCTCGATCGACGGCGGTGCGATTGTCGACGGCTTCCACGGGGACTCCGCGCTGACGATGATCGTCGGCGGCGATGAAGCGGGCACGGCCGCCGACCGTGAGCTCTCGACCGCCACCGAGGCGGCCATGTGGGCAGGCATCGCGGCGTTCGCAACGGGCACGAAGGTCAGCGACATCGGAGACGCCATCGATGACTTCGTCTCCGAGTCTTTCCCCCACCTGGGTCTCGTCGAGGAATTCACCGGACACGGGATCGGCACCTCCATGCACATGGCTCCCGAGGTGCTCAACTATCGTGCGCGCTCGAACGGCCCGAAGATCAAGCCCGGAATGTGCCTGGCGATCGAACCGATGCTCACCACCGGCGGCGCGGATACGCGCACCCTTGCCGATGACTGGACGGTCGTCACGGCAGACGGCTCACGGGCGAGCCACTGGGAACACAGCGTGGCTCGCCACGATGGGGGAGTCTGGGTACTCACGGCCGCCGACGGTGGAGCGGCCGGATTGGCACCGTTCGGAATCACTCCCGTGCCTCCGAACGGCATCTGAGGGGAGATCCGTGGGGGAGGGGGCCCGAGCCCGAACTCAGGTGGCCGCCATCTGCCTCCTCAGGGTCGACCTGCCGACGAAGTAGACGGCGACGAAGGTTCCGGACGCCGCCATCAGCCCGAGCGCGAACATCCATGTTGCGGTCTCGGCGATGGTGAACCCGAAAATCTGGAACGCGCAGAAGGCGATGAAGGCCGTGATGGCCCCCGCCAGCAGTCCCGATGTGCGGGACATCTGGTACGCGCGCTGATCGATTGAGTGCTTCTCGT
Source organism: Brevibacterium sp. VCM10 (assembly GCF_000583215.1). Taxonomy (NCBI): domain Bacteria; kingdom Bacillati; phylum Actinomycetota; class Actinomycetes; order Micrococcales; family Brevibacteriaceae; genus Brevibacterium; species Brevibacterium sp. VCM10. Next base: position 29,198 of record NZ_JAJB01000024.1, on the reverse strand, counting down.
CATCCATGTCGTGGCTCCTCGTCGCTTCGCTGCGATCTCGGTCCTTGTCGGCACCGATCCTTGTGTTTTCACGGTAGGATCTGGCCATGACGAGTGTCCACGATGTCCCGAAACGTCGGACAGATGTGGGCGATCGCTATCGGATGACACGTATCGCCTTCGATGTGATCTCCGCTTTCGGGTGTCTGCAGGCGAGTGGACTGCCGGGGCCCGTCATCGTCAGTGTGCTGGGTGAGCACGGGTATTCTTCCTCGAGCGTGCACAATCAGCTCGTGCGAATGGTCCAACGAGGCATCATCAGCAGTGAGCGTTTCGGGCGGGTCTCCGTCTATCGCCTGAGCGAACACGTCCTCTCGGACTTCGGCGACATCGCAGGCGACCATGTCTTTCCGGACTACGAGGGTCGCTTCCACACGGTTGTGTATTCCGTTCCGGAGTCCTCGCGCGGTCTGCGGGACCGACTGCAGTACATTGCCCGGAGCCTGGGATACAGGCAGCTGAGGCCGGGAATCCTCATCGGCTTCGCAGACCGGTCCGCTCAGCTGTCGGCGCGGCTGCCCGAGATGTCGGGTCCCAGCTGGTCCGAGGCGGGAGAGCTGACACCCGACTCCACGGCCGCGGCTCGCAGGATGACGACTCGGGCCTTCGAACTCGACGCCGCTCTCGCCCAGCTGCCTGAGTTGGAGCAGCGCATGAACGCACTGACCTCGGGCGGATCAGCGCCGGGAACCGGATGCCCGGAGCTGAGCTTGAGAGGCTTCTTCGATCTGTACTTTGACATCGCCCGTGCCGTGATGACCCACCCGCTGCTGCCCGAAGCCCTCGTCGACGGCACTCAGCCGGCCGTGCGGTTCCGCGCTCTGATGCAGCAGTGCAATCTCGAGTACTATCTGCGCTTCGATCAGCAGATCCGCGAGTGTGCGGGAGCCAGCTCCTCTTTCGACCTCATCGAATGGCTGCCCGAGCACTGAGCCGCCGTAGAACAACGTGCCTCGGGACGGGGCTCAGAGGATCCGGGCGATCCTCTCGACCGCCTCGGTGAGCAGAGGACGGGGGAGGGCGAAGTTGAACCGGATATGCCCGGCCCCGACCTCACCGCACAGGCGACCCTCGGTCACGGCCACCTCGGCGCGGGAACGGATAAGAGCGGACAGACCCGACTCCAGGCCGTAGCCGCGCAGATCCAACCACGCCAGATACGTGCCTTCGGGTTCGATGTAGGCGGCCCCCGGCAGCAGCGAGCCGACGAGATCGGTGAAATGATCGCGGTTTGCCTTGAGGTAGCCGTTGACCTCGCTCAGCCAGTCGCTCGAACGGGTGTATGCGGCGGTCGTCGCCAGGATTCCCGGGTTCGAGGCGGCACCGGAGACGAACTGCCCCTTCTCGGCCCAGACATCACGGTCGGCAGAAGAGGTGAGGATGAGCTGAGCGCATTTGAGGCCGGGGATGTTGAAGGCCTTCGACGCGGCCGTCGCGGTCGCGGTGTGCGCGGCGGTCGCCTCGGTGAGGGCGGCATACGGGATGTGCCGTGCGGGGGCATAGACGACGGGAGCATGGATCTCGTCGGAGAACACCCGGGCTCCCGCGTCCTCGACGACGTCCGCGAGTGCCGACAGCTCGGCCTCGGTGTAGACCTTGCCGATCGGATTGTGCGGATTGCACAGAACGAATGTCGCACCGGGCGTCAGGGCGGAGGCGATGGCGTCGAGATCGAGGGACCAGCCGGATTCCGACCGCAGCATCGGAACTTCGATGAGTTCGCGGCCGGTCACCCGCGCGACGTCGAAGAAGGGCATGTAGGCCGGTGTCGGCAGCACGATCGGGGTGTCGGGCGGGGTGAGGTGGGTGAGCACGCCGAGGAACGCTGCCAGCACATCACTGGCCGGTTCGATGTGGCCGACGGGGATGCGCCAGCCGTAGTGCTCGGAGCAGAAGCTCGAGGTCGCTGTCTTCAGATCGGCGACGAGATCGGCGGGAGCGTAGCCGTAGAGGTCGCGGTCATCGATGGTCTGCAGCGACTGACGCACTGCAGGAGCGACCCCGAAGTCCATCTCGGCGATGAAGGCTCCGATGGAACCGGGGAAGGACGACCACTTGCGCCCGCCCTTCGTGACCAGGGACTCCTCGGTGATGGCATCGAAATCGGACATCTGTGTACTCCTCTTCGGGGACTGCGTCGGGGCGGTTCTCACGCTAGCAGTCGCGACGGTGAACGTCGGGTGCATTCGACCTCAGCTGTCACGTGAGCGGTCGGCCGCCTCGGCGAGGATGGAATTGTAAGGGAGTTCACGCCCAGAAGCGAACACCGTGTGGAAGAATCTTTCCCCGTAGTGTAGGGTTGATGATTGGTCTGTTCTCATTCAACTCACCCTTTTTCAGTTGTGGGCGGCTTCTGCCATCCACATCTTTTCATGTGGTGACGAGGACGGCAGGCCGAGGGGTCACCGGCACTGAGTCGGTGATACACGATTACGTCGAACGCGAAGGTTTCGCGGGAATACGAGGTTAGCGAACGATATGGCCAAAAAAGAAGGGGTCATTGAGATCGAGGGCACCGTTGTCGAGGCTCTGCCGAACGCATCGTTTCGGGTCGAGCTGAGCAACGGGCACAAGGTGCTCGCACATATCTCCGGAAAGATGCGTCAGCACTATATCCGCATCCTTCCCGAGGACCGGGTCGTCGTGGAGCTGTCTCCATACGATCTCTCGCGCGGACGAATCGTTTACCGCTACAAGTAAGGATCTTCGATCATTCGCGTCCTGTCCTGCCGGGCAGGGACCGAAAGAAGGAAAAACGATGAAGGTTAAGCCCAGCGTCAAGAAGATCTGCGAGAACTGCCAGATTACCCGCCGTCACGGTCGGGTCATCGTCATCTGCTCCAACCCGCGCCACAAGCAGCGCCAGGGCTGAGCAGCTCGTTCTGAGCAGATCGAGGCTCCTCCGAGAGGGGCTTCAGCAGCACCACACCCGCGCAGACCTCGCCATCTGCGTTCGGACTCGCGAGAAGTGAGAGCTTCGGCGGAACGGACACAGGACGATACCTCCGGTCGGGGGCCGGAGACCTTGGGAGACCAGGGACAGGTCTGCATCAGCACCTCCGAAACAACAACAGGAGACAGTACCCATGGCACGACTTGCCGGAGTCGACATCCCGCGTGAAAAGCGTGTGGAAGTCGCCTTGACTTACATCTATGGTGTGGGCCGCACCCGTGCGCGCCAGACCCTGACCGAAACGGGAATCAGCCCTGATACCCGTGTGAAGGACTTGAGCGACGCAGAGCTCGTCCAGCTGCGTGACTACATCGAGGGCACATTCCAGGTTGAGGGTGACCTCCGTCGTGAGGTGGCCGCCGATATCCGCCGCAAGGTCGAAATCGGAAGCTATGAAGGCCTGCGTCACCGCCGCGGTCTGCCGGTTCGCGGTCAGCGGACCAAGACGAATGCGCGTACCCGCAAGGGACCCAAGCGCACCGTGGCCGGTAAGAAGAAGTAACACGCTCACCCGGTTGGCCAGCGCCAACCACCTCGATCAGGAGTAGGACATATGCCTCCCAAGTCACGCGCCGCTACAGTGCGCAAGCCTCGCCGCAAGCTGAAGAAGAATATCGTCGCCGGCCAGGCTCACATCAAATCAACCTTCAACAACACCATCGTGTCGATCACCGATCCGACCGGTGCTGTCATCTCCTGGGCCTCCTCAGGTGAGATCGGCTTCAAGGGTTCGCGCAAGTCGACCCCGTACGCCGCTCAGATGGCTGCTGAATCGGCTGCTCGCCGGGCGCAGGAACACGGCCTGAAGAAGGTCGACGTGTTCGTCAAGGGACCGGGCTCGGGCCGCGAGACGGCCATCCGTTCGCTGCAGGCCGCCGGCCTGGAACTGGGAACCATCCAGGATGTCACCCCCGTTCCGTTCAACGGCTGCCGTCCCCCCAAGCGCCGCCGCGGCTGATCCTTCCGTGGAACTGCAACGGATGACGGGCACTTGTCCGACATCGGTCGCAGAACGGATTCCCAGATAACCCGAACCGTTCTTCATGGCCGCAGAGCCATGACGTGCAGTGCGAACGTCATATAGCGGATGTTCGCTGAAAGGAAGCCCACGTGCTCATTGCACAGCGCCCAACGCTCACGGAAGAAGTCGTCTCCGATAACCGCTCACGGTTCGCCATCGAACCGCTCGAGCCCGGATTCGGCTACACCCTCGGCAACTCGCTTCGCCGGACCCTGCTGTCCTCGATCCCTGGTGCCGCCGTCACGTCCATCCGGATCGACGGAGTGCTCCACGAGTTCAGCACCGTACCGGGAGTCAAGGAGGATGTCACCGAGTTCATCCTCAACCTGAAGTCCCTGGTCGTATCGTCCGAATTCGACGAACCGGTCGTCGCCTACCTGCGCAAGCAGGGACCCGGCACCGTGACCGCTGCCGATGTCTCTGCTCCCGCCGGGGTCGAGATCCACAATCCGGACCTGCACATCGCCACGCTGAATGGTGAGGGGCGTCTGGACATGGAACTGACCATCGAACGTGGACGCGGATACGTTTCGAGCGCTCAGAACAAGAACGCGGATGCAGAGATCGGCCGGATCCCGGTCGATTCGATCTACTCCCCGGTTCTCAAGGTCACCTACAAGGTCGAAGCCACGCGTGTCGAACAGCGCACCGACTTCGACCGACTGGTCCTCGACGTCGAAACCAAGCCCTCGATGACCCCGCGCGATGCCATCGCATCTGCGGGCAAGACCCTGGTCGAACTCTTCGGCCTGGCTCGAGAGCTCAACGTCGAAGCTGAAGGCATCGAGATCGGACCCTCGCCTGTGGACGCGGCACTGGCCGCCGACCTGGCGCTGGCGATCGAAGACCTCGACCTGACCGTGCGCTCCTACAACTGCCTCAAGCGCGAAGGCATCCACACCGTCGGTGAGCTCGTTGCTCGCAGCGAAGCCGATCTGATGGATATCCGCAACTTCGGTTCGAAGTCGATCGACGAGGTCAAGGCGAAGCTCAACGAGCTCGGCCTGAGCCTCAAGGACAGTCCTGCCGGCTTCGAAGCCGGACTCGTTGATGAGGACCAGTCCTACGTCGAAGACGAACAGTACTGATTAAGACCTAGGAGTAACTGACAATGCCAACCCCAACCAAGGGTCCCCGCCTCGGCGGATCGCCCACACACGAGCGCATGATGCTCAACAACCTGGCAGCCCAGCTGTTCGAGCACAAGCAGATCAAGACGACCGTGACCAAGGCCAAGCGCCTGCGTCCGGTTGCCGAGCGCATGATCACGAACGCCAAGAAGGGTGACCTGGCCGCACGTCGTCGCGTGCTCGGCCAGATCTCCGACAAGTCGATCGTGCACGAGCTCTTCACCTCGATCGCCGAAACGATGGCCGAGCGTCCCGGCGGATACACCCGAATCACCAAGATCGGTCCTCGCCCCGGCGACAATGCCCCGATGGCCGTCATCGAACTGGTCCTCGAGCCCTACTCGCCGAAGCAGGCGACCGTGAAGGAAGCCGAACAGGCCACCGCCGCTGCCGCTCCGGCTGAAGAGGCACCGGTTGAGGCCGAGGTCGTCGACGAGGCGCCCGCTGAGGACGCCGCTGTCGAGGCCGAGGCAGTCGAGGCTGATGCCGAGACCGCTGACGAGGCTGCCGAGGAGAAGTAAACTCCTCGACCGACTCTCGGCCGGGATCTGCCGAGCCGTGAGTCAGACACGTCGGGCGGGCACCTGCACAGGTGCCCGCCCGACGTGTATTCACCGCTGGTGCGGCGGTCGACAAGGTCGTGCAGGCCGCCTCGGCGGGGTCAGTGTGGAAGCACCTGTCCGGCCACCTCGGCGTGAATAATCGCTTTTCGTTCCGATCATCGCTCTCGATCCAGATGATTGGAACGAAAGGCGATCATTCGGGTACGCAATCTGAGGCGCGATCCGTTCGGTGCACCGATGGCGGGTAGGCCATGGGGCGTACTGACGTGTCGATACGACGAAGGCCGGGGCACGACGCAGGCCGGGGCACGAAGAAGGCCGGGGCACGATCATGCCCCGGCCTTTTCCCCGCGTGCGTCGGCTCTCACGCCCCGCGCCGTCGCGCGTCGGCTCTCACCGTCACACGTTCGCTCTCACTTGGCTCGGGAGAGCGCCACGGACTCGTCGAACTCGATGTCAGAGGCCTCATCGTGCTTGTAGGTGAAGCGGCTGACGACGACGGCGACGACGAAGTTGACGATGAAGCCGGGAATGATCTCGTAGATCGCGTCCGTCATCGGAGTGCTCACCTGCCCCCAGACGAAGGCCACCACCGCACCGGAGAGCAGACCGAACAGGGCGCCCCAGTTGCTCAGTCGCTTCCAGAACAGAGTGAGCAGGACGATCGGGCCGAAGGATGCGCCGAATCCTGCCCATGCGAATGCGACGAGGTCGAGGATGCTGTTCGACGGCGAGATCGCGAGCACCACCGCGATGATGGCGACGACGAGCACGCCGAGGCGGCCGAGCAGCACATAGGTCTTGTCCTGCAGAGTGCGTGTGGAACCGGTGCGCAGGGCGACGATCTTGAAGAGGTCCTCGATGAGCGCCGATGACGTGACGACGAGCTGCGAGGAGATCGTCGACATGATCGCGGCCAGGACCGCTGCCAGCACGAGGCCGGCGATGAATGGGTGGAAGAGGATCTGCGCGAGGTCGAGGAAGACGGTCTCGGCATCGGCGGGCTCCATGTCCGCGTGCTGGGAGAAGTAGGAGATGCCGACGATTGCGGTGGCGATGGCGCCGAGAGCGGAGATCGCCATCCAGCTGACGCCGATGCGCCGGGCGACGCCGGCATCGGCAGGAGTGCGCAGAGCCATGAAGCGCACGATGATGTGCGGCTGTCCGAAGTAGCCCAGTCCCCAGGCCAGCGCGGAGACGATGGATGCGATCGTGGCGAAGGTCCAGAAGTCTCCCGAGCCGACGAGGCTGAGCAGGCCGGGGTCGATCTCGGTGACGTTGCTGATGACAGTCGAGGGGCCGCCGGCGTTGATGACGGCGACGATCGGCACGGCTATGAGAGCGGCGAACATCAGCAGCCCCTGGGCGACGTCGGTGAGAGTCGCACCGAGGAAGCCGCCGAAGAGGGTGTAGACCATGGTGATCGCGGCGACGAGGAGCATTCCGCCGAGGTAGTTGAGTCCGAAGCTCGACTCGAAGAACTTTCCGGCCGCCACCATGCCCGAAGAGACGTAGAAGGTGAAGAAGACGAGGATGATGATGCCGCACACGATGCGCAGCAGTCGTGTCCGATCCTTCAGGCGCTGTTCGAAGAAGCTGGGGATCGTGATCGAATCGCCGGCCTTCTCCGTGAACGCGCGCAGTCGGGGTGCGACGATCTTCCAATTGATCCACGCGCCGACGGTGAGGCCGACGGCGATCCAAGCTTCGATGAGACCGGAGACGTAGATGGCGCCGGGCAGCCCCATGAGCAGCCAGCCGGACATATCCGAGGCGCCGGCGCTGAGAGCGGCAACGCCTGGCCGCAGTCCACGGCCGGCGAGCATATATTCGTCGAGGTTGTTCCTCGTCTTGCGGTAGGCGAACCAGCCGATGGCCAGCATGCCGATGAAGTAGAGGACGATCGCGATCGTACGGAAAGTGGTTTCCGACATCTGAACTCAGCTCCTTTTTTAGGCCGAGCCGACCCTACAGCACAAGAGGCCGGAGGTGTGAATTCCCTGTGCGCCTACCTGGTGTGAAGATACACCTCGACCTGCCTCCGACGGCAGGGCTCGACAGACGCCAGCGTCAGACAGTCGGCAGACGGGGTGCTCGGGGAACCGGCGTGGTGGAGGCCCCCGCCGAGAAGGCCGCGATCGGCCGACCGCGGAGGAAGGTCGCCAATTCGCGTCGGACGGTCGGACTGTCCTTGACTTCGGAGTGGACATCGACGCGCAGCCCGTGCCGGTCGAGTGTCAGCCAGATCCGCAGCAGGATCCGTCCGACCCCCACCTCGTCCGCGGCCGACAGCGTCGGTCGATCGGGGACGGACAGGACCAGATGATGGGGATGACGTCGGTCGTGACGAGCCGACGAGGTGGGCTTTGCCGCAGAGGTCCGCCGAAGTCCCGCACGCAATGAACGGCGCAGGGTCGACCGTCGTGATCCCCGATCCGAGTTCGCGAACGACCTCATCGCGGAGTCCGCGAGTGCGAATGGTCTGAGCCCCACCGATGTCAGGCCGACGATCCAGGAGCGCAGCCAGGGGCGATCGAGGAAGACAGCGGCTCGAGCACCTGCCGCCGGGATGCGCAGACACTCGGCGGTGAGTCCGTCCCGGTGGTAGCGCGGGTCGGCGGGGTCGAAGCGCAGCCACCGCAGGGTCTCGGCGAACACCGGTCGGTCACCGAAGGAATGCAGTGCGGCACGACGCAGCCATGCCCGCCAGGCGCGGTCGGGGACCTCCACCAGGTCGACCGCTGTGTCGGCCATGGCGCTGCGACAGATCGCGGCCGCCTCGGCGAATCGGGCCTCGGCCCGGACCAAGGGGCCTCGGTCGACCTGACGATGGTGCAGGTCCGCGGTCTCGAACGCGGGCCACACACTGCCGTCCGCCGACGCGGGATCCTTCTCGGCGGGGTCCGCGATGGATTCCCCGGTGGCCAAGCGCACCCGGATGTCCACGGTGGGCCCGCGCCCTCGGACGGTGACCGATTCGGTGCGCAGCCCCACCTCGGCGGCGGCGATCGTCAGCGCCTCCACCCAGCAGCCCAGGCTCAGGTGGAGATCCTCACTGCGCGGGTCCCCGTGGGGCAGCACGCGGGCGGGGTCGGCCCCGACCCGCACCTCGGCGACCGTCGGCGTGCAGCTCGTGATCTCAGGAACCCAGGGCTGGGTGTTGTGGGCGGATGGGGCGGAGGCGGCGACAGTGAAGAGCGACTCGACGAGGGCAGTGGTCAGTGTCAACGGTGCTCCTCGGGCGGGGACGGAGGCAGGGTGCGGTCGACGAACACGAGCCGGTGCAGCTGCCTGCCCCCGGAACGGGCGAAGACCGCCGCCGAGGCGGGATTGTCCTCGGCGATGAACGTGACCCGCAGCCGTCGATATCCCTTGGCGACCAGTGCACAGTTGAGTTCGCGGATTGCCAGGCTGAGCAGACCCGACCCCTGATAGCGAGGGTCGGTGCCCTGGATGATGAGCACCGCGTCGCTCATCGTGCGACGGTGCCGGAGCAGGTCGCAGACGGTGCGCACACCGAGGCGGCCGCCGTGGCGACGCAGGATCGGCACCGGGTCGGGAATGACGAGAGCGAAGCAGCGAGGCGGGGCGTCGGCAGGATCGTCGGCACCGGTGATGTCGATGATGAGATCGGGATCCATCAGGGCGGACAGGCCCTGCATCTGCGAGCGCAGCTGAGCGGGTGTGATGGACGTGTAATAGGGCAGTTCGGAGAAGGCGGCGTTGAGGCTCGGCAGCAGCCGGTCGGCGAAACGGCGCAGACCGAGACGGGAGACAGGGCGGCGACGCAGCCTCAGGCGACGCCATTCGTCAGCGGTGACGGCAGTCGCACGGGCTGCGGGAATGGAACCGACGGGCACCTCCCACGTATGTGCCGGCCCCCAGGTCTCGAACCCGGCCGCGGCGAATGCCGGCCAGCAGAAGGCGGGATTCCACGCTGAGTCGAAGAAGCCGGGATGGCGGACGCCGTCGGTGAGCAGACCGCCGGTGACGTTCGGCAGGGGAGAGACGGGACCGAAGATCCGTGATGCTCCCACCTGTTCGGCTCGCTCGACGAGGAACGCGATCAGCACGTCCAGCGCCTCCTCGTCGGCGACTTCGACGGCGCCGAAGAACAGAGGCGCAGCGGTTGCGTCAGCAGAACCCAGTTCGGCGGCCAATGCTGCCGACCGGTGGCACATGACGCGGGCCGCCGCTTCTGCCCGATCGGTGTCGAACAGCCAGAGCTCGACGGGTTCGTCGAACCACCCGCGACCGGCGAACCAATCGCGGATATCGGCGGCGAAGAGAGGAACATAGTGGTCCTCATCGCCTCGCGCCCGCGCCAGGCGAGGAGCCAGGTCGATGAACTCGGCGAGATCGGCCCGGGAACGCACCCGCCGCGGTCTCATTCGGAACTGAGTTTCGTGAAATCGTCGATCATGCCCAACCGGCCGTCCTCGGCTCGGAACTCACCATTCGTGTATCCCCACTCATCGGCCGTGAGGATCCGGATGAAGCCGCCTCGGGCCGGGGAGTCCTTGCCGCTGCCGATCAGCCATTTCATGATCTCCCGATGCTCGGGGGTGCGTGCATAGGCGAGGAGGTCGTCACGGGTGGCGAAGGCGACCATCAGTCCGATCCGGTCGGGAAACTCGAAGTAGCTGCGATGCCACAGGTAGCCGGCTGAGGCCTTCAGCCCCTTGGCCACCCGCGGCCACCTCCGCAGCTGGCCCATCATCGCCAGCGGATTGCGGTAGCGGTTCGCGCCGAGGAAGAACGCCTCGGCGCGGGCCTGTGGGGGAGCCTGGGAGAAATCATTCGATCGCATCGTCACCCTCCTGCGTTCGTTGGACATAGACATTCTTGATCTTCGTGTTCGCCGTTTCGAACGGGCCTGTGGCGTGATCGTGGATCTCGACGTGGATCTCCGCGGTCGTCGGGTCCTCCTCCAGGCTCTGCGCGAAGTCTCTCGACACCGACGCCAGGTGTCCGAGCACCCCGGCCCGGATCGTCCCAGCCAGGTCCTGCCGCGCAGCCCCGTCCATGAACGGGGACTCTTCCCGCAGCTGGATGTGCAGGGCGGGGCGCTGTTCGTGCCCGGCGATCTCACGCAGTTCGATGCGGAAGGACTCGATGAGGTGGGCCCGGGGATTGTCTCGGTAGAGCCCGTTCTCGATGTCGAGGGGGTAGATGTTGGCGCCCATATACGAGATCGTCGAATCCGCGCGTCCGAACAGCAGCACGAACGGCAGCTTCATCCCATTGCCGGCGAACGCCGCCGAACACGCCCGCGCCAGATCCGGATGGCGACGGGTGAGCTCGACCATGGTCGGGAAGTCGATGAGCGTGGCCTCGTCTCCGATGTTGTAGCGCAGCCGTGGACTCATCACTGCCGCCGAGTTGATCGTGGCGACCAGTTCACCGTCGTCGGTGGTCTCCAAATAGGTCTCCAACGGGTTGTACTGGAAGACCATCGGCACGCGAGACTCGTCGGGGCCGAGCACATCGGCACGGAAGTCGAGATCGTGGGCCAAGGCCCGACGGATGACGACCGAGAGGTCGGATTCGCCGGCCATCCCGATCGTCAGGTCGCTGGCGCCGTACCCGGAATAGACCCGCTCGAAACGCGCCTCGAGGTAGTCGCGCAGACCTTCCGTCATCGCTTCTCCGCCGACGAACCCATTGAGCCGAAAGTTGGCCCATCTCTCGGGCTCGGAGTCCATCCGGTCGACGAGATGCTTGAGGAACGGGGGATAGGCGCTGATGAGGTAGGAATGGTTCGGTCCGAAATGCTGCATCGTGTCGAGGATCTTCTCGAGATCCGGGCCGGTGTTCTTCACCATCGCCACCTTGGCCATGGCCAGCCCCGTGTTCGTCCCCGTCGCCCAGGCACCCATCGAGAAGGCGTTGATGCAGAACAGGTCCGTGTGGTCGAAGAGCATCGTGACGTAGCCGGCGACGTTCTTATGGACGGTGTCGAGCTCCTTCTTCGACCGCATCCAGTTGAATGGGGTGCCCGAGGAGCCCGAGGATTCGTCGACGACAGTGCCGACACGGTCGATCCGACCGTCCCAGCAGCGATGTTCCTCGCTGTAGCGGCGAACGAACTCGTCCTTCGACGTCGGCGTGTAGGCCTCGAGGTCCCACCACCGGAACTCGAAACCGGAACGCGCAAGATAGTCCTGGTATGCCGGCACATCGAGGGAGGCCTGCTGGCAGATCATCCATGCATTGAGCTTCGCGAAGGGTTCGAGCCGCGGGTTGTAATGGCGGGCGGTGAAACGCCAGATCGCGGGGTGTGCCCGGTAGGCGCCGTAGGCGGCGGTGAGCCCGACGTTCGCCATGCGCAGCACGGCCTGTCGGGCCAGGTTGACCGGTCCGCGGGGGATCGGCAGACGACGTAGTTCGACTTCCGGTGTGAGGTTGGTCTCTCTCATAGTCTGTGAGTTGCAGAGGTAGATGGCGGTCCTTTTACAGACCAAAATGGCAGCTCTGTTGGCCAAGTCCCTCCGCTGCGTATCGAGACTACCTAGTGCGGTGACGCCTCGATGCGTTGAGGGTCAAACGAGAGTGGTCCAGTAGTCCCAGAAGCGGTTGGCGATCAGAACGATGATGAGGAGGAACCAGCCAGTCAGGATCGCTCCCCGGTATTCATTGACCAGAGTGATCCACTTTTGTCCCTTGCTCAAGGATCTGAGGTTTCGGGTAGTGGCGTACCAAAAGATGGGGATCGTCACTGCCCACACTGCCATGCAGTAAGGACACAGTGCCCCGATGACGTACAGACTCTGATAAATCAACCAATGCACGAATACCACCGCGAACGTTACACCGATCTGAATGGTGCCCCAATACCAGGCTGTGTATCGCCCTCCAGCGAGAAGACCTGTGCCGATAGCTGCGACGATGGCGAAACCTGCGACGCCGATGATCGGGTTCGGGACACCAAAAGCGGCGGCTTGCGGAGTCCCCATTACCGACCCGCAGGAAAGGATCGGGTTGACGTTGCAGCTGGGGATGTAATCCGGATTGGCTGCTAGTGTCATCTTCTCCACCAGCAAGACCACAGCCGCTATCAACCCGATGAGCCCGCCGACGACGAACAATGCTCCCAGGCCACGAGACGACTTAAACGCGGTTTCTTGTGTCTCCCTGTTGTTGCCAGTCTCAGTCTTCGAGGGCAGCATCGAAGGCCTCCTCCAGGTCAGTGACGCTTTCGGGTTGGAGCTTCTCACCGTCGAGGAAGAACGTTGGAGTGCCGGTGACCCCGAGGGCCTGCCCGTCCTTCTGACCCTGCTCAACGCGCTCGAGTGTAGCCGGATCATCATAGGCTGCGGTGAACTGCTCCATGTTCAGGCCGAGTTCCTTAGCGTAGCCGGAGAACTTTTCGCGTTGCGATGTCTCTTGGTGGCCCCATTCGTCTACCGTTTCGAACAAGCGTTGATACATGGCCTCGAACTCGCCCTGCTCGGCGGCCGCCTCGGCGGCCAGGGCAGCATTGACAGAGTTGTTGTGCAAGGGCATGTGCCGCACGACGAAAGTGACACGGTCCCCGTATTCCTTTCGCAGATCCTCGATGACCGGATAAAGCGACAGGCAACCTTCGCACTCGAAATCTAGGAATTCCACGAACACTGCTTCGCCACCCTTAGACAGGCGGGGGCTATCGTCGCGGACCAGCAAGTCGGAAGTGTCTGCACTGGTGGGAGCAGTTTCCGGTTCTGGATCGTTGCTGTCGTTATTGAACACCAGCAAGCCGACGAGGACGAGAGCGGCGACGCCGATCATTGCTAGGGAGATTTTCACGCTGCGGCTCAACGGTCGCTCGCTTTCACTGGGGCAGTCGAGGACGGAGTGCTTCCGTCCCTGACATCGGATGGGTAGATACGGCGTTTCGGGCGGGCGGTCCTGACGCCGTTGAGGATCACGACCACCTCCGCAACCTCATGCACCAGCACGACGGCCGCGAGGCCGAGAACACCGAACAGGGCCAACGGAAAGAGGACCACAATGATTGCTAAAGCCAAGACGACATTGGCAGTCATGATCGCTCGGCCCTTCTTGGCATGTGCCAGGGCATCGGGGATCAACCGCAGGTCGGTGCCGGTGAATGCGACATCGGCTGATTCCACTGCAGCTGCAGATCCGCTCACACCCATTGCGATGCCAACGGTCGCCGAGGCCAAGGCGGGGGCGTCGTTGATGCCGTCCCCGATCATCACCGTCGGTACCTGAGCGGTGGAAGCGCGGATACGCTCGGCCTTGTGCTCAGGTAATTGCTCGGCATGGATCTCATCGATGCCGGCCTGAGTAGCTATCGCCTCGGCAGTACGGGCGTTATCACCGGTGAGCATCACTGTCGAGATACCCTGTTCATGCAGAGCCGCAATCGCCTCAGTCGCCTCAGGGCGCAACTCATCTCTGATACCGATGATTCCACCGATCTGATCATCGACTTCGACGACGATAATGCTCATGCCCTCATCGGCTAGCTCGGCAGCCTGTGTGGTCAATCCGTGAGGGGTGATCCACCGAGGGCTGCCGACGCGCACCCTACGGCCTTCCACTGTTCCAGAGAGACCGTGTCCAGGAAGTTCTTGGACCTCAACGGCCTCCAGGCGGGTTGGTGTGGCGGCGCTGATGGCCTCAGCCAACGGGTGGGTACTCGTCGCTTCCAGTGCTGCGGCGAGATCGAGAACTTCTGCCTCCGTGTGGTCGTTACTGGTGTGGGTGGCCACGACACGAGGTTCGTTGCGAGTGAGAGTGCCGGTCTTGTCGAACGCGACCCGGCGAATGGTGCCAAGCTCTTCGAACGCGGCACCAGACTTGATGACGACACCCAACTTGCTCGCCGACCCGATCGCGGAGATCACCGTGACCGGCACCGCAATCGCCAACGCACACGGTGATGCTGCCACGAGAACCACGAGAGCGCGTTCGATCCAGGTACCCGGGTCGCCGACGACGAACCCAAATGCGGCGATCAGTACGGCGGCAATCAGCACGAGCGGCACCAAGGGCCGAGCGATACGATCAGCCATGCGGGCACGCTCACCTTTGTTTGCGTGTGCCTGCTCGACCAGATGCACGATCTTCGTCAACGAGTTATCACGCCCGTCGGCACTGGCCTCGATGCTGAGAGTGCCCGTGCCATTGACTGACCCGGCCAGGATTTTGTCTCCAGGGGCGACCTCGATCGGGATCGATTCTCCCGTGATAGCCGAGGTATCCACCCACGATCGGCCAGAGGTCACAATCCCATCAGTGGCGACTCGCTCCCCAGCACCGACAAGCAAAACGTCGAGCTCACGGACGTCTGCGGCCGGGATCGTCTGTTCGCCAGTCAATCGGGAGATGCGGGCAGTGTCGGGGATGAGTGAGAGCAAGGCACGCAGCCCCTGCTGTGCCCGGTCCATTGCCCGGTCTTCCAGCGCCTCGGCAACAGAGAACAAAAACGCCAACGCTGCTGCCTCTCCGATGTGGCCGAGCGCGACAGCACCGATCGCGGCAATCGTCATCAACAGCCCCACACCCAAGCGCCCGCGACCGGTGGCTGTGAACAAACGCTTCAGCGTGCCGGGCACGAATGTCCACGCGCCGGCTGCTAAGCCAAGTGCGAACACGACCAGTGCCGGAATCTCCAGACCGATCCATTGCAGAATCAGGCCAGTGGCCCACAGAAGCCCGGAGGCGACCGGCAGCGCCAGGGAGCGATCGCGCCACCACGGTGGCACCTCCTCGTGCTCAGCGACCTCGTCGGCGTCGACTGGGCCTGGGGGTGCGTCGTCGGGTCCGCAGCATTCGCGGCTCACTGCAGGGCCTTCGCTACGGGCTCGTCATGGGGCGTGCAGCACCCGGGGACGGAGCATGCTGGATCAATGCAGGGTTCATGTTCGTCGACGGCGAGCGTCACATCAACCAGCGCCATCAGCGCGGCAGCAAGATGGGGATCTGCAATCTCATACCGGGTCTGTCGACCCTCTGGTTCAGCAATGACGATCCCGCAACCGCGCAGGCAGGCCAGATGATTCGACACGTTCGTCCGCGACAGCCCCAGATCACGTGCCAATTGCGCGGGATAGCCAGGCCGATCCAGCAGGGACAGCAGAATCCGTGACCGTGTCCCATCTGCCATGGCCCGTCCCAATCGGTTCATCACATTTACACGAGAAGCTATAGTCAGCATACAATGACTATACATTAATTGCTGACCTTTCCGCGGAGGTTATTGCCGTCGATCTTGCCCATGTGAATGACGGTGGAAGTAGCGGGAACCATGTTTCTACATACCGTAGAATAACGTCGAATAACTGTTACCTCAAGGAGGCCCCAGTGCGAGACGCGTATGCACAGCGATCCCGAATCCATGCCTTCTCCCGTCTGGCTTATGGGAGCGCTGTGCTAGCGGTCATGCTGGCAGCGATCACCGGATGCGCACCCGCCAACAAAAGTGCCGAGGACACTTCCGGATCAAATGATCAGGGGTATGTGTCAGGCACGGGAGTCATCACCCAGATCCCCGAATCGAAGCGCTCAACACCCGTGCAGCTGGCTGGAAACACGACAAACGGGGATGCCTTCGACTTGCAAGAATGGCAGGGCAGCCCAGTGATATTGAACTTATGGTACGCAGCGTGCCCACCATGTCGAGAAGAGGCACCAGACCTTCAAGAAAGCTACGAATCCTTCCGCAAGGAGGGAGTGCACTTCCTGGGCATCAATGTCCGAGATGAAGCTGCCGCGGCCAACGCATTTGCTCGACAATTCGGCATCACTTACCCCTCCATGCTCGATAAGGAAGGTCAGGCGGTAGCGGCGTTGAGCGGTCTTCTTCCACCTCAGGCTGTGCCTTCGACGGTGGTTCTCGATTCCAAGGGTCGTCCTGCTGCTCGTGTCGTCGGGATCGTCGATCGCTCGACTCTTGATGGCCTCATCACTGACGTACTTGCCACAGACGCGTGATTGCCATGGCAACAATCGGTGAACAGTTCTCACAGATAGCAAGCTCGGGCCCGATGCTGTTGGCAATCCCGATTGCTGTGGTCGCCGGGATCATCTCGTTCCTGTCGCCCTGCGTGTTACCGCTGGTGCCTGGCTATCTTGGCTATGTCACGGGACTTGCTGGGAAGTCACTCGAAGATCAGAAGACATTCCGCGTGGTTATTGGTGTGTTCTTGTTCATGCTCGGCTTTTCGGCTGTCTTCGTCTCAATTGGACTCGTCTTTTCTCTCACGGGAATACTTCTCAGCGCCTGGGCGGACGTGATCAATCGCATCATGGGTGCGATCGTCATCGTGGCGGGGATCATTTTCATGGGAGGGTTGAGTCTTCTCCAGCGGGAGTGGCGTATCAAGAGTCGCCCTCAGGCGGGATTGTGGGGAGCACCGCTTCTCGGCGGAACGTTCGCGTTCAGTTGGGCCCCGTGCATGGGGCCGACATTAGCGGCAGTGCTTGCGTTGACGACCAGTTTCGGGCCGACAGGATCCGGTGCCTTGCTTCGCGGAACCATATTGACCCTCAGTTATTGCCTGGGTCTTGGCATTCCCTTCCTGCTTGTCTCTTTGCTGCTCATCAGAGGCGGCGGTCGCATGAGGTGGGTCAAAGATCACCATGCAGCAATTACCCGTGCCGGAGGGGCCGTTCTCATCGGAATCGGAATACTGCTGATCACTGGAGTATGGACTCAATGGGTCAACGGACTGCAGGGTCTCATTGGCGGCTTTTCCACCGTGGTCTGAGACTACCAGTCACAGACACATCTGAACCTGGCTGAAGGGTCTCACTCGACGATCGGCCGCGTCAAGTGCGGTGCCGTGTGCGGCAACGACTACGACGTTTGTTCTTCGCAGGAGTAGTTGCGTTTCGTCATGGTAAACCGCTTCATTTGATCAGCGGGAGGCATCAGGTAAGGACCGGCTGGTGTCTGTAGCACCGGTGGAAGTTGAGCGGGATTTGTACGAAATGAACGTGGCGAGCACTACTGCCAGAGGCGCAACCCCGATCAGGAGAACTGCCGTGCCTGCATTCTGCTGATCGACGGCGATTGCCGGCCCCCATGTGCGGGCCAGGCCGGCGAACCAGTCCACTTCGAGAACGGGACTCACACCGAATGCGAGCATATTGGCCCAGAGCAGGAAGATACCTGCGACTCCAGCAATGGTAAGGATCTGCCGGCGACGAGTTCGCGACTTCGATTGAGTGCAGATGACCGTGGTCATGAACCAGAATCCGATGATCAGGAAGTACAGATTGGTTACTTGGTGGGCGATCCAGAAATCTAATGCCAGTCGCAACAACGGAGTGTAGTAAAACAATGCGAACGAAAGGATTAAGACTGTACCGCTGAGCAGCGGATCCCTGACCACGGTGCTGACTGTCGGGTTGCTTGCCTCGATCCATTCCCGCGGTCCTCGGCTGCCGTCGGTACGCCGGGGCACGCTCAGGCGCAACAAGTCCAGGGGTGCTCCGATCGCCAGGAGAAGTGGAATGAGGACTGCGATGGCCAGGAGCATGACGGTGTGGGCGCTGATGAGGACCATGCCGTAGATCGTCGGGGCACCACACGTGACATAAACAAGCAGGACAATGCCGGTGAACCAGCTGACGGTGCGTTTCCGTGGCCATTTGTCTCCAGTCATGCGAGCCTTGCGCACTCCGAGGAGATAGACGGCGGCAGCAGTGAGGATGAACGCTAACCAGAGCCAGTCCCACCGCCATTCGCTGAGCCACCGGTACCAGGTCAGGGCCGGTGGCATGGGATAGTCGGTGAGGACTTCGGCGGGGGTGATCGCTGGCTCGAGTTCAAGCGGGACAGGAGGGGCTGTTCGTCCCAGTGCCGCGGTGACGCCGATGACTGCGCCCATGATAAGGACTTCGGCAATGACCAATCGCCAGGCAAGTAGTGTGCCGGATCTGCTTCGGACTTGGGTCATGGCCCATTGGCGATGGGCGAATCCGATGGCTCCGAGCAGCAGGGTTGCCGAGAACTTGATGAGGATCAGCTGACCGTAGCGGCTCAGCAGCCCGTCCCAGGCGTCGAGGCGGAGGGCAGCGTTGATCACACCGGAGCTAAGGACGAGGAAGAACGCCACGCCGGCCAGTGCAGAGAAGCGGGCGATCACCGATTTTGTCACGAGCGTGGTACTCGTTGAGGCCAGCACGGGGATGGTCACGGCAAGTGCTGCCACGCCACCCACCCAGACAAGGACTCCGAGCCAGTGCACAGCCAGTGCACCGACACCGGCGTAATGGTCGTCGCTGCCTGCAGCATGACCGATGAGTGAAATGGGGACGATGGCAGTCAGCGCGAGCAGGGCTGTGCATGCTAGGCCGGTTGTGGAGCGAAAGAAGAAGGCTAAGTTGCACACGAGGAAGGCAATGACGGTGATTGCACCCCAGGCTTGGCCGACGATGAGGTCAGTGAGGAAGTAGGTCAGCTGACTTAGGAAGGCCGAGCTACCCGATACTGGCTGGCCGACGAGATTGGCATAGGTCAGCACCGTCACCACCACCACTGAACCCAGCCACACGAACGATGCGGTGACGGCAACGCTTCGGACGCGAGTGAATACCGGATGGGGAGTTGAATGCTTTTCTGCCGTGTCAGTGTCTTTGTGCGGAACGAGTGTTGCCGCGAAGATCAGGCAGCCAACGACCACCCCCAACACCAGATGATGCACGGTCAAGGCGATTGGTAGCGCCCAACGCACGAATGCCCCGGGGTCCAACGCCTCACGTTCTGCTGCTGCACCGGAGAAGGCCGCGCTTGCTATGACAGCAGCGACGGCAACAGCCAGAGTAGCCAGAAGCCACACTATGGATTGCCAGCGTCCGCTCATGGCCCGACGACCGGGAGTCGCACTATTCATCAGTGTGGCCTCGCGGCTCAAAGTGCTGGTTCATGTTTCATTGCCTTTTATGCTTCTGTTGCAAGGCGAGCGTGACGATAACGAGCACGGCCGCGACAAAGAGAAGGATCCAAACGACGATGAAACTCGCGGGGAACTTCAGGTCCTCTTCGTCAGCAGTCTGCGCGGTTTCCGTTTGTGAGGGTTCTGGGGCCGAGGAGTCGTTCTTTGTCTGTTTGGGGGTAGGGGCCGAGGAGGTGCTGGCACCGTTCGTCGCGGTGAAGGAGAATGTGCCGTCGATCGGGTGAGAATCGGACGAGACCACTCGCCAGGTCACTGTGTATTCTCCGGCAGGCGCCCCGGACTTGATGGGCTGAACAGCGGCGTCGCCATCGATTTCGACATCTCCTTTGGCCCAGTTCGTGCCTGAAGAGTCGGTGATTTGGATCTTCGACCCCATCGACAGTGGTGTATCACTAAACGAAATTTCGATGGCCTCGGGGGCGGTACTGAGTTTCTGCCCATTTTCGGGGTTTGTCCCGGTCACGGCTTCGTGTGCCGAGGCTGGTGCGACAGGCAGCAGGAAAGCTACCAACACCAGTGCGAGAACGGTTAACATCCGGTTCGTGGGTCGCGGGATCACTGTGAGCGCCAATTTCTACCTCCTGTAGACAACGGGATTAGAGTACCAGTGCTGGGTCTGGGGCCATCCGTGACTACTCCTCTTAGGTGCCAGTGCACGGCTTTCGATCGCCTCTGTGGGTGGCCAGGAGTGTCACGTTGTGTCCGTACTGTCGAACAGCGGCAAGAAAGGCATGAGCCACCACCGACCAGGGCCACAGATTCACTAGTTCGCCACGTTCACCCGCGTGAGACCGAGGTCAGACACTACGGCGTGGCAGGAGACCGGTCGGTTCTTTACAGCGACACAAAGGGCTATAGTCAGCATTCACTGACTATACAGTGCATGCTGACTGTGCGAAGGATGCAGGAATGCGTTGACTGGGAAATAGAACTGAGCTGTACCAAGTTTTACTCATTATGGGAGTGCGTTTGGGTGTTCAGATCGTGATCTCACCGCGGTTTAGTGCCCTGAGGTATTCGTTGTAGGCATCAAGGTCTTTGTCTCCGTGAAGTGCGACTTCGCGATCACGGACTGCATTGTTCTTCGACTCCTGACGGAACCAAGTAATGAGTACGACGAGGAGAATTGCCACCGCTGGCCCCTCGCCGTAGGCCCAAGCAATACCGCCCGCAAGCTTCTGGTCTTCCATCACGTCGATGCCCCAGCTTGCTGGCATCTGGGTGAATCGGTCGACTAAAGGCAGGGTTGCCATCATGACAATGACACCGAAGAACGCGTGAAGGCCGGCTTCGAGGAAAGAATGAAAAATCCGTACAACGTGAGACTCGGGCACAGGAAGCGGGTCTGCCGGAATGAGCGTCGCATTGAAGATGATTCCAGTGAAGAGGAAGACGAGTTCAAGGCCGATATGGCCACCAATGCCTGAGCTCAGCACGAAATTCGCAGCATTTGAGAGGTAGAGGCCATAGAAGAGGACGAGGAATAGAGGAATCGAGAACAGTGGGTGGACAACGACCTTGCCTACCCATGAGCGTAGACCGAAGATTGCGAGTTTGAGAACGATTCGCCCGGGTAGATTCCGCGGTGACGAACGTAGAAGAAGGGTCCCTGGAGCACCAAGGAGTAGAAGTGGTGGTACCGCCATCATGAGCGTCATCTGTTGGAACATGAAGGCTGAGAACATGACTTGCCCGTATCCTTCGATGGCCAGCCCCATGACTGCAGCTAGCAGCAGGCAACCGAGGAGGAATAACACTCCGCGCCAGACTGGCCAGCGGCGTCCCTGGATTGCGAGTCGGATCCATCCGATGATGTAGAACAGGGCGAGAATCCCGGCGAGGACGGGGATGACCGGGATTGGTTGTAGCTCGAAGCCAAGGAAGGTCTCAATCGAGGGGGCTTTGGTGGGAATCCAGGTGAAGTCTGCCATTGTATGTCCTTCCTCGGCGTCTTAGGCATGGACGCGCTTCTAATCAAAGACTACGCGCCGATCCGACGCAGCCGAGAACAAGATCTGCTGACTGACAGTCGGGCACTCGTCAAGGCTCTTGGTCGACGCTAAAGGGGGTCGTTGGTGTGTGCTATTTGACGATACGCGGAATCACTTTGACGTAGACAACCATTCCGACAAGCTCTACTAGTGTCTGAGTGACCACCACGAGGGCCACCAAAGTGAACGGCTCCGGTAGCGCTAATGCCAGCGGCAGCACGACCAGTGAGTTGCGGGTGGCACCGCTGAAAACAGCCGCCCGCGTACTTCCGGTATCAAGCCTGAAGATCTTTGAGGTGGCTAGGCCTACCGGGACCATGACGATTAAGAATGCTACGTAGATCGGTACGACGGCCCATAGGGAGGCGATCTCTTCTCCCACGCCGACGATTTGGGATCCGACAACGATGGCGAGGGTACTCATCATCAGGGGCACCATTAAACTCTCCGTTGTGGCCATAGCAGCCCTGCCGACCCTGCTCTTTGCGGCCAGCTTCTGTGTCATGGCTGCCATGACAAGTGGAATAATGATCAGAACAACCAGCGCTTCAACGAACGGTTTCGGGTCGATGGCTGAGATAACCTCGGGTCCGATGAAGATCAGTAGGTAGGCCGGGAGCGTCACCATCTGGGCCAACATCAAGATCGGGGCTGTTGCGAGCAGGCGATCGCTCGATGCCCCCGCCAGGCTGGAGAATACAATCACGTAGTCGATGCAGGGAGTCAGTAACACTAGGAGTACTCCCACAAGGAGTGCTTGGTCGCCCGCGATGAAGCGTGAAAGGCCGAAGACGATGAGTGGAACGAAAACGAAGTTTAAGGTGACCGTCGCTCCTATGAACCGTAAGTCGCGCACGGCTCGCCCAATCGCGGCGAAAGGAATTCCCAAAAACGTCGCATAGAGAAGCAATCCAAGGACCGGGTTGATCCAGTGTTCCAGCGTCTCGGACGTGGAGGGAACCAGCCAACCGAACACACCACCGGCAACAATCGCCAGCAGATACAAACCGATCTGTCGGCGTTCCATCGTCTCGACGATACCTTTCATGCTCATCGTGCCAAGTCTAATTCTCTGGCGTTGGCTGCGCTTTCATCGCGACGTTCCAGTTCCTTGGTAGTGGGACACCGAGGACGAGCTACCTCATCGATCGGGCCAGGGCCTGATTTTCCGTCCCATAAGTAAGGCCCAAATCAACGTCCCATCCATTCCGTACAGACACGAATATTGGTACGCTGGGCGCATGGAATTGGGATACGCGCGGGTTTCGACGGTCAAACAAGACTTGGATCGACAGATCGATGCTCTGACCCAGACCGGAATCGCGGCCGAACGGATCTATGTGGACAAAAAGTCCGGGTCCACGGTCGACCGCCCCGGACTGCGTGCAGTCATGGAATATGCCCGCGACGGTGACGTCATCGTCGTCCACACTCTCGATCGGCTCGGGCGAACGGTGCGCGATACTCTGAACCTGATCCATGACCTCTCCGAACGCAACATCGGTGTGCGCAACCTCGCCGACCCGATCAGAGTGGACTCGTCGAACCCGGATGATCCGATGGCGCAGCTATCGGTCGTGCTACTGGCGTTGTTCGGACAAATGGAACGCACATACACCCTGGAGCGTGCCGCCCACGCTCGAGCGGTAGCGACCGCGAAGGGCCGACGCATCGGACGGCCATCAGTGGTGGATCCGGACAAACTGGCCTACGCCGAGCACCTGCGCACGACCGGACACACCATCGCCGATATCGTGGCCAAAACCGGGATCACCCGTACCAGCCTGTATCGCCACCTACCACCGCGGCCTCCCGAAGCGGTGACAGTCGCGCCGAAGACTGCCGCCGATCCCGAGACCTGATCCAGGACTGGTGACCGTCATGGCGCAGAGGACCCCAGAGGAGAGGCTCGCTCTGCTGCGCCAGCACGATGACGGTGTCCCCTGGACACGGATCGCGGCCGAATCAGGCGTGCCAGTGCGAACATTGTCACGCTGGGCCGCGAAGTATCGCGCTATCCCAACGTCCAATGGCCTGCAACGCCTCCGGCGAGCTGACAACGGTACGAGGCGAATACTGCCCGAGATTGTGGAGATGATCGAAGCTCTGGCGCTTCGCCGCCCCGAGCCCACAGTCGCGTTCGTTCATCGCCGAGTCAGCGGCATCGCTGCCAATCGGGGACTGACTGCGCCGAGCTATTCCAGTGTGCGAGCGATCATTGGTGCCATCGACCCGGGCCTGCGCACACTCGCCCAGCACGGCGATGCCGCCTACCGGGACCAGTTCGAGTTGGTTTTCCGCCGCTCCGCAACGAGCCCGAATGAGCAATGGCAGGCCGATCACACGCTCTTGGACGTTGTGGTACTCGACCAAGCTGGCGAGCCGGTTCGGCCGTGGTTGACGGTGCTACTTGATGATTACTCCCGCGCCGTAACCGGCTACACCCTCTTCCTGGGTGCCCCATCAGCCGAACAGACAGCGCTGGCACTACACCAAGCGGTCAATCAGAAGACGAATCCTGCCTGGCCGGTCTGCGGTCTGCCAGATGTGCTCTATTCCGATCACGGCTCGGACTTCACCTCTGTCCGCCTCGAACGGGTTTGCTTGGACACACAGATCCAGCTCATCCACTCACGCATCGGCGTTCCGCAGGGGCGAGGAAAGATCGAGCGGTTCTATGGCTCCATCACCACCGAGCTTTTGCCGCACCTACCCGGGTATATCCCGCACGGAACGAACGGAGAACCCCTCACGGACCCGGCGTTCAGTCTTGAGCAACTCGACGCGATCCTGGAAAGATTCATCGTCACCGAATACAACCAGCGCCCCCATTCGGAAACCCACCACGCGCCCGTCCACCGCTGGGCATCCTCCGGCTTCATCCCGCGCGCCCCGGCGCGACCGGAGGATTTGGACCTACTTCTGCTGACTGCGGCGACTACAAGGAAGGTTCAACGCGACGGGATCCAGTTCGCCTCCACCCGGTATGTCTCCCCGGTACTGGCCGCCTACGTCGGTGAACAGGTCACCGTCCGGTTCGACCCGCGCGACGTCGGCGAGATCCGCGTCTATTTCAACGATGACTACCTCTGCCGCGCGATCGCTCCCGAACTCGCCGCCGAGTCCGTCTCGCTACGAGAGCTGCAGGCTGCCCGGTCGCAACGTCGCCGTGACCTCAAGCGACAGTTACGCCACCGCCGCAGCCTCGCCGACGCGCTACCCACCGATATCCGTTATGTCCCCCCGCCTGAACCACCCGAAGCGGAACCAGTTGACGTCGACGAAGCCCCACCACGACACGGATTGCGTCTCTATGCCACCGACTGACCCAAAACACAGTCTCCTCAGCAAAGACGATGATGGAAGCCGATTCCTTTTCGGCGATTTCGGGGAGATCAACTCCAGCGCTCCGCCACGGCCGGACTTGCCACCGTTCCAGACAACTCATGAGCATCGCCGCTTCGCAGAGTTCGCCGACCATCGCTATATCGGCCTGTGCTGGGGACCACCTGGGGTCGGCAAGACACTTTCCGCCCGGCACTACTCCGGTGTCGATGACTGGGAACAATGGGAATCCCTTTTCACCGACACCCTCGGCCCTGTGCCGGAACGCGTTCTTGAGGCCCGCACCGCGTTCTTCACCCCCACGGTCATGGCCACCCCGAAACAAATAGACCAGAGCCTGCCCCGAGCATGCCAACGCATTTCCTTCGCCGTCGACTTCGCCGAGCACGGCATAGTCGACCCCTACGTTCATACCGAGTCCCGCTCCAGTGGACGCACCGAGCTGCTGATCATTGACGAAGCCGATCGTCTCAAGGCCACCGGCTTTGAACAAGTCCGTGACTACTTCGACCATCACCACATGGGCGTCATCCTCATTGGCATGCCGGGCATCGAGAAACGCCTCGCCCGCTATCCGCAGCTCTACAGCCGTATCGGCTTCGCCCACGAGTATCGTCAGCTGAGCGCGGATGAACTCACCGCAGTCTTGGCCAGACGACTTCCTGCTGAAGGCGATGCAACCGATGGTGGCGTCGCCCACGCAACCGCGATCGCGACTATCGTCCGGATCACCGCAGGCAACTTCCGCCTTGTCGACCGTTTACTCACCCAGATCGAGCGCGTGCAGACTGTGAACAATCTGAACGAGTTGACACCCGAGGTTGTCGAGGCCGCGCGGCAGGCTCTCCTCATCGGCCACTAAACGCCGTGAGAAACGTGCCATTTACCGCTGCGACTCACACTCATAGTCCGAGGCTAACCCAGCCTCGGGTCCGGGCACACGGAAAGCCCGCAGATGTGTCAGAACCGCATCAAACGACGGGGCGAACGCCGACCATCACCGAGACAGGCCCGGTCAGGGTCGCGCCGCCTCGGCGAGGTGATGGTTCAGTCGAAGACGACGGTGCGGTGGCCGTCCATGAGCACCCGACCCTCCGCATGCCAGGCAACGGCCCGGGCGAGCACGGCCGCTTCGACGTCCTGACCGTGCCGGACGAAATCGGCGATCGCCTGATTGTGATCGACGCGGGCCACATCCTGTTCGATGATCGGACCCTCGTCGAGGTCGCTCGTGACGTAGTGGGCGGTCGCCCCGATGATCTTCACACCCCGGGCATGGGCCTGATGGTAGGGTTTCGCGCCCTTGAAGCTGGGCAGGAACGAATGGTGGATGTTGATGACCCGACCCTCGAGGCGGTCGCAGAGGTCGGGGGAGAGGATCTGCATGTACCGGGCCAAGACGATGAGCTCGACATCGAGGTCGTCGACGAGAGCCGAGAGCCTCGCCTCGGCGTCGGCCTTCGTGTCCCGGGTGATCGGAATATGGTGGAAGTCGTGGCCGTGGAACTCTGCGAGCGGACGCAGGTCGTCATGGTTGCCGGCGACGCCGACGATGTCGATGGGCAGCTGACCGGCCGAATGCCGGAACAGCAGAGTGTTGAGGCAGTGCGCGGCCTTGGACACCATGATCAGTGTGCGGGTCCTCTTCTCCACCGGCTGCAGACTCACGGTCATCGCGAACCGGGGAGCCACCTCGGCGAGGCCGTCTTCCACGGTCTGAGCCGAGGTCTGCGCGGGCGTCGAGAATTGGACGCGCAGGAAGAACTGACGCGAATCGGGGGAGGAGAACTGCTGCGATTCGGTGATGTTGCCGCCGAGGCCTGCGAGCACTCCGGTCACGGCATGGACGATTCCGGTCGAATCGGGGCAGGTGACTCTCAGGATCCATTCGCAGCTCATGGTCTCGATCCTAATCGGTGGATGCGGATTCCACCCATCCGGCATCGACATCCGGATGGCGGTCGCAGCCCCGGAAGCAGGCGGGGTCGCTGTTAGCATGGTGCCGGGTGACGGCCGCAGTGTGCGCGTTGCTTCGCTCCCATCATCGGATGCCACAGGAGAGTACTCATGACCGAAAACTCGATGCAGGCCTCGCTTGCCGACATCGACCCGCAGATCGCCGAAGTCCTCGACCTCGAGCTGGGCCGCCAGCGGTCGACGCTTGAGATGATCGCCTCGGAGAATTTCGTCCCCCGCGCCGTGCTGGAAGCACAGGGGTCGGTGCTGACGAACAAGTACGCCGAGGGCTATCCCGGCAAGCGCTACTACGGCGGCTGCGAATACGTCGACGTGGCAGAGAACCTCGCCATCGACCGCGCCAAGAGCCTCTTCGGAGCCGACTACGCGAACGTCCAGCCCCACTCCGGTGCCTCGGCCAACGCTGCAGTCATGCACGCCCTGGCTCGTCAGGGTGACAAGATGCTCGGCCTGTCCCTGGCCCACGGCGGACACCTCACCCACGGGATGAAGATCAACTTCTCCGGGCGCCTCTACGACGTCGCCTCCTACGAGGTCGACCCCGACACCTACCGCATCGATATGGACAAGGTGCGCGAGAAGGCTCTCGAACACCGCCCCGACGTCATCGTCGCCGGCTGGTCGGCCTATCCTCGTCAGCTGGACTTCCAGGCCTTCCGCGACATCGCCGACGAAGTCGATGCGAAGCTGTGGGTCGATATGGCCCACTTCGCCGGGCTCGTCGCCGCCGGTCTGCACCCGAACCCCGTGCCGTTCGCCGATGTCGTGTCCTCGACGGTGCACAAGACGATCGGCGGACCTCGCTCCGGTTTCATCCTCGGCAAGGAGGAGTACGCGAAGAAGCTCAACTCCGCTGTTTTCCCGGGCCAGCAGGGCGGACCGCTCATGCACGTCGTCGCGGCGAAGGCCGTGGCCTTCAAGCTCGCCGCTTCCGCCGAGTTCAAGGAACGTCAGGAACGTACCGTCCGCGGTGCACAGATCCTGGCTGAACGTCTGCTGGCCTCCGATGTCGCCGAAGCCGGGGCCACCGTGCTCACCGGCGGCACCGATGTCCACCTCGTGCTCGTCGACCTGCGCAACTCGGCCCTCGACGGACAGCAGGCCGAGGATCTTCTCCACGCGGTCGGCATCACCGTCAACCGCAACGCGGTGCCGTTCGACCCGCGCCCGCCGATGGTCACCTCCGGACTGCGCATCGGCACTCCGGCACTGGCCACCCGCGGATTCGGGGACACGGAGTTCACCGAGGTCGCCGACGTCATCGCCGAAGCGCTCAAGCCCGGCGCCGACGTCGAAGCGCTGGCTGCTCGCGTGAAGAAGCTCAGTGACGATTTCCCGCTCTACGAAGGTCTGGAGCAGTACTGATGAGCGCGCAGATCCTCGACGGCAGAGCCTGTGCGAAGCAGATCAAGGCCGAACTCACCGAGACGGTGGCGGCCCTGGCCGAGTCCGGGATCGTCCCGGGCCTCGGCACCGTCCTGGTGGGGGAGGACCCCGGTTCGAAGTGGTACGTCGCGGGCAAGCACCGTGACTGTGCCGAGGTCGGGATCCAGTCGATCCGCCGTGACCTTCCGGAGTCGGTGAGCCAGGATGAGCTGTTGGCCGTCATCGATGAACTCAACAACGATGACGAGTGCACCGGCTACATCGTGCAGCTGCCGCTGCCGGACCATATCGACACGGACACGATCCTCGAGGCGATCGACCCGGCCAAGGACGCCGACGGGCTGCATCCGACGAACCTCGGGCGTCTCATGCTCAACGTCAACTCGGAGATCACGACCCCGCTGCCGTGCACTCCGCGCGGGGTGATCGAGCTGATCACCCGCAACGGCATCGAACTGGCCGGCAAGCACGTCGTCGTCATCGGCCGCGGGGTCACCGTCGGCCGTTCGATCGGGTCGCTGCTGACCCGACGTGAGCACAATGCGACGGTGACGCTGACGCACACCGGCACCCGCAACCTCGACGAGCTGCTGGCTCAGGCCGATGTCATCGTCGCGGCCGCCGGTGCGGCTCGCATCGTGAAGGCGGAGGCGGTCAAGCCCGGCGCGATCGTCCTCGACGTGGGAGTCTCACGGGAGACGGACCCGGAGACGGGGAAGTCGACGATTGTCGGAGACGTGGACCC
This sequence comes from Brevibacterium sp. VCM10, assembly GCF_000583215.1. Lineage (NCBI taxonomy): Bacteria > Bacillati > Actinomycetota > Actinomycetes > Micrococcales > Brevibacteriaceae > Brevibacterium > Brevibacterium sp. VCM10. Next base: position 135 of record NZ_JAJB01000024.1, on the reverse strand, counting down.
GGCGGTCGCTGAGGTGGCGTCCTGGGTCTCACCGAACCCGGGAGGCGTCGGACCGATGACTCGAGCCCTGCTGCTCAAGAACGTCGTCGACACTGCCCAACGCTCAACCACCTGACCCCAATTACTACCTGACGG